>NZ_CEVIVD010000056.1:6084-29382 GCF_982290655.1 Protofrankia sp. CiP1_Cm_nod3 | reverse complement strand
TTCACCGGCCCGAGGGTGAAGGGGCCGCGCTGGACGACCGCGTCACGCAGCGTCGCGACGACCGCGCCCGAGCGTGGCGCCGCGCCGATGGTCATCCGCAGCTCCCACTCCTTGCGGGGCTCCGCGACCACCTCCAGGCGTTCGATCATCCGCTCGGTCTGGCGGGCCTTCGCGGCCTGCTTCTCCGACGTCTCGCCGCGCAGGTTCCGGCGGATCTTGTCGTTGTCGCTGGCCTTGCGACGCGCGTTGCGGACGCCCTTGTCCATCCAGGCCCGCTGCATGCGGGCGCGGGCGGCCAGCGCGTCCCGCCGGGCCGCGTACTGTTCGTAGTCCTCGCGGGCGTGGCCGCGGGCGCGGGCGCGTTCCTCCAGGTAGGACTCGTAGCCACCCCGGTAGAAGGCGATCTGGTGCTGGTGCGCGTCGATCTCCAGGATGGACGTGACGGTCCGGCTGAGGAACTCGCGGTCGTGGCTGACGACGACCGTCCCGGCCGGCCGTCCGGCTACGAACGACTCCAGCCGCTCCAGCCCGTCCAGGTCGAGGTCGTTGGTCGGCTCGTCGAGCAGGAAGACGTCGAACCGGCTGAGCAGCAGGGCAGCGAGCCCGGCCCGGGCGGCCTGGCCGCCGGAGAGCCCGGTCATCGGCGCTGTCAGGTCGATCGCGAGCCCCAGGTCGGCGGCGGACGCGTCGGCCCGCTCGGCGAAGTCGGCACCGCCGAGCGCCAGCCAGCGTTCCAGCGCGTCGGCGTAGGTGTCGGCCGCGCCCGGCTCGTCGTCGGTCAGCGCCCGGGTGGCCGCGTCCATCCGGCGGGTCGCCTCGGCGACACCGGTCCGCCGGGCGAGAAAGTCCAGCACGACCTCGCCCGGACGCCGCTGCGGCTCCTGCGCGAGATAGCCCACGGACGCGTTCGACGGCGCCAGCCGGACGCTGCCGGCCGCCGGCGCGTCGAGCCCGGCGAGGATCCGCAGCAGGCTGGACTTGCCGGCCCCGTTCGGCCCGACCAGCCCGACCCGCTCCGCCGGCCCGACGACCAGGTCAAGATCGTCGAACAGGTTCCGGCCACCGCGAGCAGCCGCAACCTCCTTGGCAACAAGCGTCGCGCTCATCCCACCGACCACCTCCCAGGCATCATCCAACCAGTGCCAGGAGAGACCCCTCGATCCGTGGACGGCGGACGGAGGCCCGGACGAATCGCGGGACTGACGACGAGCCGCGACGCCTTCGTTCCGGCAGGCCCACAGAGCATGCTCGATGACGTCGAGGGCGGAGCACGCCACAGATCGGCCCGACGCTCCAACGCGGCCGGGGCGGTTCACCGATCGGCTGTAGGCGCGGAGACACCCTTGCCCGAGCTATTCGCCGCCTCGGCCTGGGACTGCTCCGCCGGCGGCGCTGGACGAGCCGACACAACCCGGCTCGCCGTAGCAGCACTGCCGCGGGCTCAGACAGGCACCGCGACGTTCAGGCGTTCCTGAACGGCAGCGGCAGAAAGACGTTTGTCGTAGCTGACGAAGACCAGCGACGGCGCATCGAGCCGCAGCGCCGTCGCGAGATGAAGAGCGTCCAGCGAACGCAGCAAAGGATCTGTCAGGGCCGCGGCTGCGACGATGACCGGCTGGTCGATGGGCACGAGCGTGACGCGAGACAGGACATCAGGCACCTGGGGAAGCGCGGCGGGATCGCTGCGGCGCAGTGCGCGGGTCACCTCCAGCACGGCGAGCGCGGATGACACCGAGACGCCCGGCCGGGCGGCCAGCCAGGATCGCAGCGCGTGTGTTTCCTGCTCCGGATGGACCAGCTTCACAAGCGCACTGGAATCCAAATAGATCACGGAGATTCCTCGCGCAGTTCAGCGACCACGTCCGTGGAGTCGCGCCCGTCCCAGGCACCGGTGGGAGCCGGCTCGGGGAGATCAGCCAGGCTCGCCGTGGGGACGACGACACGCCCCTCCACAACAAGTTGATCCAGGTAGTCGCTACCAGTCTGGGTCAGCTCCGGTACCAGTCTTGCCCATGGCCGCCCGTTGCGAGTGATGATGATCGACTCCCCCGCGTGAGCGCGATCGACCCAGGTACCCACGGCATGGCTGAGATCCCGCATACTGACGGTAGTCATACCATGAGTCTAACAGGTGTTAGACAGCCGGTCTGATCATAGCGGTGCCGCCTGGATCGCGGCGGTGGCCGGGCAAGAGCCCCAGCCGCGCGACACGTGCGTCAGCGGAGAACGGACCGCGCGACGCGAAACCCCACGTCGTCGACCTGGAAGTTCGGATGGCCGCGGCGGCGCACGGACGCCCGGCAGCTCCAGTGCTGATCGAACCACCCTCCGCCACGTAGCACCCGCCCGTAGCAACGCTTGGCTTGTGGTCGAGTTCGCGAGCCCGATATGGGCCGCCGACGCTCTGCCATGACCGGTCCGCAGGGGCGGTGGCGTGGCCATCGCTTCACACCACCGCCCACAGGCTCACGGTTCCGTCCCTTCCGGCGACGGCGATGTTCTTTCCGTTGGGGGAGAACACGACGCACTCCACCCCGGCATTGTGGCTGGTCTCGACGTAGCGGACCGGCTCCACCGGGTTCGCTACATCCCACACCGTCAGCTTGACCCGAGGATCCTCGACGGAGGTGACGGCGACGGCCAGGTTCAAGGAATCCGGCGAGAACGCAAGCGAGTGGATATAGTAGCCCTTTCTCGTGTAGTCGTTTGTCGCGACCCGGGCTGGTCGGCGCGGTTCTTCTACGTCCCATATCTCGAAACCGAGGAGAGTTCCGACCGCCAGCATGCGCCCGTTTGGCGAGAAGGTCAGCTTGGGCTTGAAGATGTCGTCGAGGCGAAGGCCGGAGGGGAGGGTGGCTATCCGGGGTGCCCGACCGGCGGTTGACGTGTCCCACAGCGCGAGGAGGCCGTCATGGCTGGACGCCAGCATGCCCAGGTCAGGAGTGAAAGCGAGCCCGCCGATCGCCTTCGTGACGTCCAGCGTGGCTGTGGGTGCGGGCACGGGGGGATCCGCCACCAGGTCGAGCACCGCCACCTTGAATCCTCCGGCCATCGCCAGGGAGCTATCGTCCCGGGAGACCGCCAGCGACGACGGCGACGGAAGATCGGTGGATAGGATTTCCCAGGTGGATGTTGAGTTCGTGAAATCCCAGCGGACCGCTCGCCTGCCGCTGGTGAAAAGCCTCGGCTGGTGTGCTGAGAACACGATCGTGCTCACGTCGTCGACCTGTTCGGAAATCGTCTTGACACGAGTAGGGAGACTCGGGTCCGACAGGGACCAGAGAATCACGGTGTCATCCGCGCCCGCAGTCGCGATAACCGTGCTGTCGGGCGAGAAGCTCGCCGTCAGCACCCGTCCGTCGTGGCCTGCGAGGGTGGCGAGGTGCTTCAGCTTGGCGGGCACCGGGCTGGGCGTCGCGAGTGCCGTCGAGCTACGCGGAGACAGGGTTGGTATGACGTTGCGCGGCTTTGGGCTGTTGGGCCGGCTGTCGGGCCGGGTGACCACGACGGCAGAGGCCGCGGAAACCGCCGCGAGGAGCAGCGCGACAGCGGCGATCCAGGGGCGACGCGGGAATCTCCGTTGGCGGCTGGCCGGTGCGGTGAGTGGCCGGGACAGGGCCGCGAACGGCCGGCCGCGGCGCCGTGCGGCGGGTCCGGCGACCAGCCGGGTGATTGTGGTGATCGTGGAGGTGACTGCGCCATACCTGTGGCCACGGTCGGGAACGGCGCCGCGTCGGGAGGGACAGTCGGGGGAGCCTGCGAGGCCGGCAGTGACAGGGGAACCGGTGGGTCCAGTGGTGCCGGGTGGCGCGGTAGCAATAACGGTACGTGCAGAGCTGCGAGCGGGGGTATGGCCTGGCCTTCGGCGGCCTCGCGGACCTCGGTACTGAGACGGGGCTGGATGCTGGTCCGGGAGAGCCAGCCTGGCCGAAGGCTGGCGGTGGCCGCGTGGGCGAAACTGGCCGCGAAGTAATGGGCGCTGGGGTGGCGCTGGGCCGGGTCCTTCGCCAGTGCGCGCATGACGACATCCGCCACGGCGTCTGGCACACGCCGGCCGGCCGGGCGGGCATGACGTTCAGATGCTGGTGGTAGAGCGCGTGGAGGGGCAGTTTTGGGTCGAACGGTGGCGCTCCGGTCAGCAGCTCGTAGAGGACGACGGCGAGGGCGTAGATGTCGGTGGCTGGTTCGAGCCGGCCGCCGATGATCTGTTCGGGGGCCATGTACTTCGGGGTTCCGGCCACCATGCTGGCGGTCGCCGCCGATCCCTTGAAAATCTTTGCGATTCCGAAGCCGGTGACTTTCAGCAGGCTGTTCGCGTCGAACAGGATGTTGTCCAGCTTGACGTCGCGCTGTAGCACCCCCAGGGCATGCGCGCAGGTCAGGGCCTCGGCGACGGCCAGCCCCACCGCGCAGGAGTCCTCCAGGGAAAGGCCCGTTCCGCGCCGACGGGTCAGAGTCCCGCCGGCCAGCAGCTCCATGATGATCAGACAGAGGCCGTCATGCTCGATGTAGTCGTAGACCCGGACGACGTGTGGGTGGTCCATAGTGGCCAGCAGCCGGGCCTCTGCTTCGAAGCCGGCCTCGGCGCCTTCGTGGGCCGCGGCGAGGATCTTGACCGCTACCTCGCGGTCCAGGCGGCGGTGCCGGCCAGCGAGCACCAGGCCGAAGTTTCCGGCGCCGAGTTCGGCACCCAGCTCGTAGACGGGTAGCGCGGCTGTCACCCGCGCGCGGTCGATCAGCATCGGTCAGGCCCGTTCGCCGGCCTGGACGTCGTGGATTACGCTGCCCTCTCGGTTGTAGGTGACGATGAGAAGCGTCCGACCGGAGCCGAAATCCGCCCACGGCAGCGTGCTCGTGGTCGCCTGCACCACCTTGACCGGCTGACCGAGCTTGGCGACGACCGCGGCATGGGAGTCACTCCACTGGAGGCCGCGCGGAAGGTCCCCCTGGTAGGCGCGGGTTCCGCCGATGCCTGGGCCATACATCTTGACCTGATGGATCCGGCCGCTGTCCCTGTAGAACAGGATGGTCCCGGCCAGTCTGCACTGGCGCTGGGAACCGTAGAGCTCGCACCCGTTCTCGGTCGAGTACCTGACGATCAGCGGATCGTTGACCGACCTGCCGAGCAGTTCCGTGTAGCTCACCCCGCCGGACTGGCCGGACTCCGAGTTGAAGGACTGACCGGAGCCGGACTGACCAGACGCCGAGTCGGAGCCCGGGCCGGGCCGCGGGCGATCCGACTCGTGGGAGGGACCGCAGCCAACGGCCGCGAGCGGTGGCAGCGCCGTCTGGCTGTCGCCTCCGCCGGCTCGCTGGCGGTCCTGGTTGCGACGACGGACCTGTTCCCCAGCTCCTATGATGACGTCATCCCCGACGGCGAGTCGCCGCTGCGGCTCCCGGACTGGCTGTACCTACCGCCGTTCGCCGTGGCCGCGGTCGTCTTCGTGGTGTCGTTGGTAGCCATCTGGGCGCACACTGCCGTCCGTCTGGCGCGGGCGGCCGGCGCGGAACGGGCGCAGCTCGCCTGGCTGGCCGCCGCGGTCGTGCCGGTGTTCGGCGGCACCTTCTTCCTCGGCCGTGCCCAGCTCGCGCTGCTCAGCTGCCTGCTACCGGTGGCGATCGCGGTCGGCGTCTTCCGGCACAACCTGTTCGGCATCCAGGTCGTGCTGCGCCGCACCCTGGTCTACGCCGTGCTGACCGCCGCTGTCAGCGGGACCTACCTGGCGGTGACCGCCGCCGGCGGCACGGGGCTCGGCGGCGGCGGGCTGCCCGGTGTCCTCGCGGCGGCGCTGGTGGCCGTCGGGCTCACCCCGGCTCGGAACCGGCTGCAGCACCTCGTCGACCGGTTCGTCTACGGGGACCGGCGCGACCCGATGCAGGCCGTCGCCCGGCTGGGCGACAGTGTCGCGGCGACCGACGAGCCGGAGCTGCTCCGCGCGGTCGTGGAGGGCGTCCTGCGGCCCGGCGCGCTCGACGAGGCCGGCCTCGTCGAGGCGCTGCGGCGACACGCGGGCACCCTGGCCGCGCGGCTGCCGGTCAGGGTCGAAATAACTGGCGAACTACCGCGGCTGCCCACGGATGTGGAGAACGCGGCCTACCTGATAGCAGTCGAAGCACTGACCAACGTGGTCCGCCACGCCGACGCCGGCGCCGCGACAGTCCGGCTCACGGTCGACAGCGGGGCCGAAGCGCTCATCCTGGCCGTCCAGGACAACGGCCGAGGAATCACCGGGGCACCGCGACCGGTAGGTGTCGGGATCGAGAGCATGACGCAACGCGCCACGAACCTCCGTGGAACGCTGGCATTCATCGATGCCCAGCCCGGGACCATCGTCCTGGCCACACTCCCGCTGGCGGGCCAGCCACGGAGGGCAGCATGACCACACCACGGGCCGAGCGGCCGATCCGGGTCGTCATCGCGGACGACCACCCCATGTACCGGTTCGGGCTCGGCGCGGCGCTGGAGGCCACCGACGAGGTCGAGGTCGTCGGCGACGCCGCCGACGGACAGGAGCTCCTGGAAGCCGTCGCCCGGCACACGCCGGATGTCGTCCTCACTGATCTCACCATGCCCAAGATGGACGGGACCGAAGCCGCCCGCCAGATCGGCGAGCGCTTCCCGTCCGTCGCCGTCCTCATCCTGACCATGCACGCCGACGACAACGCCCTTCAGGCCGCGCTCGATGCCGGCGCGCTCGGCTACCTGCTCAAGAGCGCCGACCGCGACGACATCGTGCAGGCGGTACGGTCGGTCGCCCGTGGCCACGCCTTCTTCGGCGACGGGATGGCCCGCCGGCTGATCGGACTACGCGAAGCCACCAGACCCAACCTTCCCTTCCCACAGCTGAGCGCCCGCGAACGCGAAGTGCTTACACTCGCCGCGGCAGGAGACGGCAACCGGCAGATCGCCGGCAAGCTGTTCCTCGCCGAGAAGACCGTGCGCAACCACATCTCGCAGATCCTGGTCAAACTGGCGGTTCCGGACCGGACCGCCGCCATCATCAAGGCCCGCGACGCCGGCCTCGGCCGCTGACGCCGACGGCCGGCGGCGGGCTCTCGCACGCCCGTCGGCCGCGTCATCGCCCTGTCCGGCCCACGAGGAAACGGTCGAACAGGTTCCGGCCACCGCGAGCAGCCGCAACCTCCTTGGCAACAGGCGTCGCGCTCATCCCACCGACCATCTTCCAGCGCTTCCCAGCGTCAGCGAGCCGACGTCAGCCGGCCGAGGCCGAACGGAACGACGCCGCGGTGCCGCGAGGTCACGGACACACCGACGAACCCCTCGGCCCGTGGGCGGAGGATGGGGATCTCCACACAGATCACCAGATCGACGGGCAGGGCTCGCCGTGGCGTGGCAGCCGGTCAGCGGAGGAGCTGGTCGAGGGTGTCAGCGGTCAGGACGCGGGCGGTCCAGGTCTGGAGCTGGTCGGCGGAGGCGTTGCGCACGGTGGTGAGCACGGCCTCGGGAAGCGGGCCGAACTTGAGAGTCAGCTGCTGGACAAGCGTCTCGACGCGGCCTTCCTGACGGCCTTCCTGACGGCCCTCCTGACGGCCCTCGGCACGAAGCATCTCTGCGATGGTCATGTAGGTCTCCTCCGCCTCCGGACCAAGAGCGACGATCAGATCATGCAACTGGTCACGGGCGTCCGCCTCGCCGACCAGCTCAATGTAACGCAGCAGAGCGGCGAACTCCTCCCTGCCGTCAGGGCCCTCGAGAACCGCGCGCAGTTCGTCCACCCACGGCCAAAGGTCCAGACCCAGCCGGGGATTGCCAGGGGCGATCTTGAGAAGGAGCAGGGTGAGCCGCACCGAATGGGTCAGCGGCCGCTCCCGCAGCACCCGCTCGTCGACGCGAACCAGATCGTCAAGGAGGAACTGGAACCGGGGCAGGTGCTCCCCCCAGGCGTCGGTGAGCTCCGGGTCCAGGTCGACCAGGTCAAGCACCTGAACCGGGGCGGTCCATGCATGCTCGTTGTGGTGCACGACCAGCGGGACCACCACCGGCAACCGAACCGCTCCGGGATGATCGGCCAGATAACGATCCCAGACACGCACGACGTAGCGCAGCATCCGGAACGCCATGAGCGGATCGTTACTGCTCTGATGCTCGATGAGAACGTAGATGAACGCCTCACGACCGTCGAGCGGAGCGGTGAACAGCAGGTCAGTATGCCGCCACCGCAGCGTGGCATCGACCAGACTGCCAGGAACAAGGACCAGCCGATCGAGGTCAAGCCGCTCGACGAGAGCCGACGGCAACGTCGCACGCAGCTGCGACGCCGCGTTCGACGGCGCACCGAGGATCCGGCGAAACACCGCGTCATGCGGCGAGGACGAACTCGACATAGCGGCACCGTACAGACGCGCACCGACATCTAATTCCGGTAGCGGGATCTCGGTGCCGTTCCACCTCCGCCACCCCGACCTGACGGCCCTCCCGATGCCTCGACGACTCACACGGGGAACGATGGAAAGACAGGCCAACCGCCGCCGACACGAGGCAACCATGTAGGCCGCACGTTGCCGAAACGAGGCCTCGGATGAATCACAGGGCTGAACCGCTGGTCTCCCACGTGGGCACGGCCATCCCGGGTAGCCGCGGCACGACCAAGATTCCGCACACTCACAGTAACCACAGTCGAGATCCAACAAGCGCTGGACACACCGCGCATGCGGAACGACCGGACCGCTGGGAGCAGGCGGGTCCGTATGGATGGGAGCCCCAGCACATATCACCCGAGGACCTGCGGTTCGATGGACTGGCCCGTGAGCTCGCCTCTCGCCCTGTGTCCGCGGGTTTACGCGACGCCATCACACATTCACACATACCCCTGTCGTGGGCGATGTGATACTCGACATCACCGAGGCCCTCTGGCTGACGGTGTGCTTCGAGGCCAGCGCATGGACACGTAGCCCCTCGCCACACAGGCCCGGGAAAGAGCACCGGATCAGCCCCGTCATCTAAACCGCCCGCCAGGAAATGGACGTCACCGGCAGGAAGTGGCGAGCGAAACCGGGTGTCGACGCCCCGTTGGAGGAGTTCAGGAGGCTCGGTTACGAGTACTGGAAACAAATAGACGATCATCATGCCACCGGTGACCCGAAGGAGCGGATGCCTCGCGGGAGAAAAGACGTCCGGGATGACCTGAAAGATGTAACGAAAAGCCTCAAAGCCATTGGCGTCCCGGGGTACTACATAATGAGTAATCGCGGCCGCCTTACCCGCGGCGATGGCGAACGGATTATGGCCGAGGTCTCATGAATTTCGGCAGGATACGGCGGCGCGCTGGCAGCGGACGGCCAGCAATCCTTATCACCTGACGTTTTCCGGTGTGGTACGTACCAGGTCGGTTGTGAGCGTGGGCATGTTCGTCTCGGCCACGGCGACCACGCCATCCCCCTCGTTCACCAACGTCATCGCTGCCGATACCGAAGAACTGCCGTCCACATTAGCCATCGTATCGTCATCCATGCTGTTCACCGTCAGTTCGGGGAGGCGGCTCGCCAGGCGGTTGCGGAGCTGGGTCAGGGCGGCAATGCGTTCGTCGAGTGAGGCGAGGCGGCGAGCGGCGACCGCCAGCGCGTCCTCGCACATCGGCGCCGGACGGAAACGGGCCGGCAGCGGGCGGTCGAGAAAACCCAGGAAGGAACAGGTGTCCCGGACGGTGAACCCGCTCGCGAGCAGCTTGCGGATGTTGTCGACCCGGGTGACGTCCGCGCTGCCGTAGAGCCGGTAGCCGCTGGGGGCACGCCGTGGGCTGAGCAGCCCCTGCTCCTCGTAGTACCGCAGCGTGCGCGTGGTCGTACCGGCCGCGCGGGCCAGTTCACCGATCCGCATGGTTCTCACCTCTCCCCCACGCCGGCCCCACGCCGGCCCCGACACTTCTCCGACGTCTCCCCGAGGCTTCCCCGGGTAACGGTAGCCGGGCGGGTCTACCGCGACAGCCGGACGACGACCTTGCCGGTGTACGCGCCACCCAGCATGTCGACGAAGGCCCGCGGGGCGTTCTCCAGGCTGTCGACGACGGTCTCGTCGAGGTGGAGGCGTCCCTGCCGGAGCCACTCGGCGACCTCGGCCCGGGCCTGGTCCGTCCGGCTCAGGTGGTCACTGGTGAGGAATCCCCGCAGTCTGAGCCGCTTGGCGATCGCGAGGACCAGGTTCGACGGCCCGGCCGCGCCGGCACCGCCGTTCTGCGACGCGAGCGCTCCGCACAGCGCGATCCGGCCGTGCGGGTTCATCACCTCGATCGCAGCCTCGAGCTGCGGGCCGCCGGTGTTGTCGAAGTACACGTCGACGCCGCCGGGAGCGGCCTGCCGGAGCCGGTCGGCGAGCTGGCCGTCGTGGTGGTCGAACGCGGCGTCGAAACCGAGTTCCTCGACCAGGTGGGCGGCCTTGGCCGGCGAGCCGGCGCTGCCGACGACCCGGCCGGCACCCTTCAGCCGGGCGATCTGGCCGGCAAGGCCGCCCACCGCGCCGGCGGCTCCCGAGACGAAGACGGTGTCCCCGGCGGTCAGCCCGGCAACGTCGACCAGCCCGGCCCACGCCGTCAGATACGGCGCGAGATGCGCGGACAGCGTCGGGAAGACCCGGCCGTCGACCCGGCGGAACCGCGCCGCGTCGGCGACCGCGTACTCGCGCCACCCCATGCCATGGTGAACCAGATCGCCGACGGCGAGATCCGGACTGGCGCTGAGAACGACCTCCCCGACGGCGTCCCCGTCCATCACCGCGCCCACCGCGTACAGCGGAATCGGCACACCGACGTCACTCATCCGTAGCCGCGCTCCCGCGTCCAGGGACAGGAACAGATTGCGCACGAGCACCTGCCCCGCCGACGGCGGCGGGACCGTCGTCCTCACGAGAGCGAAGTCAGCGGGAGTGGGCGTCCCAACGGGACGGGCGGCCAGGTGCACCTGCCAACCAACGCTGTCCCCGGCGAGAGCCGGCGGCTGGTCCGAAACAACGGAGGACGACTGGAATCCGGTCATGTCGCCGGACGCTAAACCCTGACGCGGACGTGAAGGTCAACCCTTTCCGCCAGTCTCCATCATGTGGCCGCACCCGGGATAACTCCGGCCACGCCACTCATCCAGCGCGCGCCCGGGCCACAGCGCTGGCGACGCTGACCGGGGCGATACGACTCGGATCGCTGTGACGGCGCTGCCCGCAGACCCCGGCGGGGCGTCCGGCGATCGAGGCAAAGACGCGTGCGTCAGCGGGGAACGGACCGCGCGACGCGGAACCCCACGTCGTCGACCTGGAAGTTCGGATGGCCGCGGCGGCGCACGGACGCCCGGCAGCTCCAGTGCTGGTCGAACCACCCTCCGCCACGCAACACCCGGTATGTGCCGTAGACCTCGATGTCGTAGATGTCCCAGCACCAGTCCCAGACGTTACCCAGCATGTCGTACAGGCCCCACGGGTTGGACTGTCTGCCACCCACTTCGTGGATGCGCTCGTCCGAGTTGGCGCGGTACCAGGCGATGTCGTCGAGCGGACCATACCGTGGGCCTGTGGTGCCGGCACGACAGGCGTGTTCCCACTCGGCCTCGGTCGGCAGCCGGTACCCGTCCGCCGAGAGATCCCATTCGACATCCTCGCTGCCAGCACGGATGTCGTACGCGGGGGCCAGCCCCTCGTGTTGTGACATCGCATTGCAGAACCGGACGGCGTCCCACCAGGAAACGCTCTCGACGGGCAGCCGGTCCCCCCGGGCGGCGCCGGGCCGCTCACCGGTGACCTGTGCGTACCGCGCCTGGGTGACCGGAAACGCGGCGAGATGGTATGGCGCGAGCTCGACGGACCACCGCCGCCGCGTTCGCCGGTCCGACAGCGTCACCCGCCCGGCCGGGACAGCGATCATCGCGTCTTCCACGTCCGCCTTCACGGCCATGATCCTAATGAGTTCGTCGCAACGACGGACCGTGCCGGTGACACACAGACGGAGAGGCGAGGGCGAGCGCGGCGAGGGAAGGCGCCCGTCAGATCGGCTCGTAAAGGTCTGCCGGGCCGACGAGCAGGATGTCCGGTGACTGGCCGGCGGCCGCGACCAGTTGTTCACTGAAACCCGCCACGCTGAAACAGGCGAGTCGCGCGGTGGCCGCACCCGGGCGGTCCTGGGCGCTGAGCAGTTCCCGGATTCTCCTGAGCCGTTCCAGGTAGGCGAGGCCCATGGTGTCGCCCCACTTGGCCTCACCGATCATCAGGAGACGTTCCTGGTCGTCGTCATAGCCGAAGGCGACGACGTCGAGTTGATGGCTGGTGGGGGCGGACGGGTCGTTGACGACGCCCGTGGCAACCCGGCTGACGAGACCTCCACCGAATCGTTCCGGCGCGGCGTGGTGCGCGGTCCAGGATCGGCACACCCGCTCGAAGTGCGGCCCGAGGACGTTGCCGACGAAACGGCGCTGGCCGATCTTCCAGAGTTGGGCGAGCCGGCGGGTACCGCGTGCGTGCTCAAGATCGGACCACATGGGTCGCATCACGGCGTGGTAGAAGGTCACCAGCGGCTCGGCGATGCGGAACTGCGTGCGGTTGTCGCGGAACGCGTCCGGCTCCCGAGTGATCAGTCCACAGTCGGCCAGGACGGTGAGCGGATGGGCGAGATCCCCCGACTTCCGTCCGAGGTAGGACGCGATCCCGCCACGTGACGCGTTGCCCTCGGCGATCGCGGCGAGAACCGAGTGGTAGAGCGCGGTATCACGCAGGTCCGGCTCGTCGGCGAGCAGGTAGCGGCCCTCGCGGAAGAGTGCGCTGGTCGGCGAGAGCACGGTACGGGTTACCCAGGCGTCGAAGTCGTCGGGGCCGGCTGGAGTGTCATCGCGGGCGAACTCGCGGCGGTAGGCCGGGGTGCCGCCGACGATCGCGTGGACCTTCAGCGCGGTCACGGGGTCGTCGACGCCCCAGAACCGGGCCGCGAGCTGGTGGTCGAGCGTCGCGACGACGAGTTCGAGACCGGCCCGGCCACGCAGCGGTGCACCGCCCGCGAGCAGGCCGCCCATGAACGACATCGCGGACCCACAGAGCAACAGGCGCGTGCGGCTCTCGTCGCGCTGCGAGCGCCGCGGCGCCAGCACATTCTGGATGATCGACGGCAGCCGCGGGTTCGCCCGGACAAGGTACGGGAACTCGTCGATCACCACCGGCATGGCACGCTCGCGGCCCAGTTCGAGCAGGGCGTCGAACACGGGGTACCAGTCATCGAACATCAGCGGCGCCGGCGCGCCCACCCGATCGGCCAACGCACTACCGATCCGGCGCAACGACTCGCCGTCCGTGGCCTCGTCCGCCCCGAAGAAGAACCCACCGGTGGCCTCGCACAGCGCGCGGAGCAGGAACGTCTTGCCCTGCCGACGCCGGCCGGACACAACCCCCAGTGTCGCGCCGATCGCGTCGTCCGTCGCGAACCGTGTCAGCGCGTCCCACTCGAACTCCCGGTCGAACATGTCCACCGGACGCTCCAGCGTAACCAATCAGCCACTCCCCATCGATTCTCGTAAGCACAGTTATCATAACCGTACTTATGAGAGCCGGGCCTTCGAGACACGGCTGCGAACACGATCGCTGATCTCCTGGCGGCGCAGCGTGCGCTCGACCGTTCGGGCGGTCGTCCGACCGCTCCAGGCGTGGAGGGCACCGAACGGGTGGGCGCCGGCGGACGTGTCCTCCTGGATCGGCAGGTTCGACCATGACGCTATGTTGGCCAGGACGGCACGAACCTCCTCGCACTCGAAGCGCTCCATGATCACCTGCTCGGGCAAGCTGAGGAACACATGCGCGGAGCCGCGGGTGACACGACGGCTCCCTGGGGTGGGGCGGGATCGCCTGTTGAGGGTGTGCTTGACCCGCCGGAGAGCGGCGGCGCTGTGAGTCGCCAGCTCGCTGCCCTTCCCATAGCAGGGTCGGCCCCCGGTCTGGTTGACGCTCGGGGTCTGCGGTGATCAGGCCGCGGCCGAGCCAGCACCCTGATCATCAGGGATACGGGCCAGGGAATCAGTCGACGCCGTAGGGGTCGCGAAGCGGCTGGGCGGTGATCGCGACGCGGACGGAGCGCTCGGCCTGGGCGGCGGGGCCGGCGGCGAGGTAGCGCTGCGTGCGGCCATGGCCGGCCTCCTCGATCAGGCCGGCGGCCCTGAGCCCCTGCAGGTCGCGGATCGCCTGGTCGCGGGTCAGCCCTTCGTCGCGCATGTAGGTGGCGCGGCGCGCGCCCTCCGGCCGGGTCGCCGCGTAGAGGGCGGCGACGGTGCGCTCGCCGAGCCCGGCGGCCGCTACCTGGTCGGCCAGCACTTTCCAGATTTCGGCCGCGATGTCGAGGCGGCGTTGGACCAGCTGGGCCTGCAGGTGGTGGGCGCGCAGGCAGAAGCGCAGCCAGCCGTGCGCGTCGCGCTCCGGCTGGAAGCTCCCGCCCTGCGCATCTCCAAGCGCCGCGTAGTACATCGCGGTGTTGTGGGGGGACGATCCGAGCCACTCCTCGATGCTGGAGAACTCCGGCGCGAGGATCAGCTGCCGGGCGAGCACCAGTGTGTGTAGACAGCGAGCCATCCGCCCGTTGCCGTCACGCCATGGGTGGATGCTGACCAGGTTCAGATGTGCCATCGCGGCCCGGACGAAGACCGGGGCATCCTGGTCCCCGTTCTGGAGCCACTGGCACAGCTCGTCCATGAGCTCCGGCACGCGCTCGGCATCCGGCCCGGTGTAGAGCGGCGGGTTGTCCGGCGCGCCGGACACCCAGATCGGCCCTGCTCTGTACCGGCCGGGCGACCTGTCAAGGTCACCGCGAAGCATCATGAAGTGCAGTGCCGACAGCAGTATCGGGTGGAACGCGAAGACCTCGAACCGGGCGGCCTGGAGCACGTAGGTCAACGCTTCCGCGTAGCCGGTGACCGCGGCACGGGTCTGCGCGTCGTGTGCCGTCGGCATCTCCTCGCCAGCCGCCACCGCCTCGGCGTCCGCCACGTCGACGGTGTAGCCCTCGATCGTGTTCGAACCCCGGATCGCGCCCGCGATCAGGCTGCGCCGCAGCTGCCCCAGCCAACGGCGCGGCTCGACGACCTGGTGGCGCAGCTCGCCGCGGAACCGCTCGAGCTCGGCCAGCACGCGCTCGTCGGCCGCGTCGACCTCCGGCACACGAAACAACATGCGACAACGCTACGCGCCTCGTCGCATCGATGAGCGATGGGAGGCGTTGCCGGCAGACGTTCCACTGTCGGGGGCAGCCGGCTCCGCCGCGCCGGTCCGATGCTCGGATGTCGAGGGTTTGCTAAACTTCGCGCTGTGGACGAGTGGGGGTCCGCGTCATTTTCGTCGTCCAGGCCCTCGGATGCCGGATCCAGATCACCGCCGTCTTCGGCGACGACCTGTACATCCTGCGCAGCACCGACACCCCCGCCGCGTGAAAATCGACGAACCGCACCCAACTCATCACCTGGAGCAGGCGGCCTGGCGCAGACCATCAGATCGCCAGGCATGCCTCGACGTCCGCGATCGCCTGCGCGGTGGCACGGAAGAGAACCGGCTGCCAACCGGCCGCGCGAGCGCCCTCGACGGCCGCAGGGGTGTCGTCCAGAAAGACCATGTCGCCTGGAGCGGCTCCCAGCCGCTCGCACGTCAATGCGTACACCCGCGGATCCGGCTTGGCAAACCCGACCTCGTGGGAGTACACGATCACATCGGTGACGTCTGCGAAGCCATAGCGTTCCTGCTCACGCTCGCGCGCACCGACGAAACTGTTACTCAGAATTCCAGTGCGAAATCGCGGCCGGAGCCCCCGGAACCATGCGAACAGTTCGACGTTCAACGTCCCCAGGTATTCCTCCCACACGAGAGTCCAGAAGCTGGTCAGCTGGTCCTCGGGGACACTCAACCGTGTGCGGGCCGCGGCGATCACCTCAGCCTCTGACATCGTCCCCACCGAGCCCGCGAGGAGAACGTCATGCAGGCGCTCGAGAACAATGCCCGCCGCCAGCCCCGCCTCCTGCTCCCATCGCCGCACCCATCCCGTCGGCGGCGTCACCTCCAGCACACCCCCGATGTCAAGAACAACGCACCGCGTACCCATTCGTCGGGTTCCTTTCCAGTGTCGGCACCAGCACCAGTGGCCATCGACGGCCGTCGCGTCGTCTCGCAAAGACGAACAGCCGTCCTTCCCTGACGATCTTCCTGGCCCGTCCAGATCACACGGGCATCAGACCGGCCGCGACCGTCGCCCCGAGTTCCCAACAGGCCGCGCAGGCGTTTCCATTTCAGACCGGTCGTGATGGTTTCGACACCGCGGCCGGCGCCGGTCATGTCGCTGCCGCCATGGACGTGGAGTGCGTACGGCCGGCCGATAGTCGCCTCAGGGCACGGATAGTAGATCTGGTCGCAGAAGCGCCCGGAACTCGGGTGCATCAGCTAGCTACATTACGTGACAATGAGGTTGGCCTCCACGTCCAGCGGAACCCGGTTGTCCTGTGCCGTCGTCAGGGGTCGGACCGCGATCGCGCCCGGGCCCCCGGCTACGCCCCGGCGACAGACACGTACGCCGCTATTTCCCGGACGAATTCGTCAAGATCATCAAGGGCGTTCAGCCGAGCAACGACGATCTCATCGTTGACGTCGATGTAGTCGTGGACGAGGACGTTTCTGAAGCCGACAGCCTTGCGGAGCGACAGCGCGAGCGCAGAGGCCAGCGCTCCATGGACGCCAAGGAGACGGACCGCATCGCCGTTGTCCGCCGGCGGTCCCCAGCCCTGCGTCGCACAGATATGCTGCGCGACGTCGACGCAGGCCTCGATCGCCGTCACGAAGGTGTACTTCACCCCGCGCAGCCAGATCGGGTCCGCGCGGCGCTCATCGCTGGCATCCGACTCGCGGCGGAGCACGGACAGGTCGTCGGTGATCGCGCGGAGCAGGCGTAGCACCCGGGCCTCGTCGACCACCTGCTATGCGCTCCGGTCCAGAAGAGCTGCGGCGAACTCGCGGTGCGCCCGAGTGATCCGCGGGAGTTCGTCGAAGTAGATCTTTCTGGTCATCGCCTCCCAGCGCACCCGCGCGGCCCGGTCGTCCTCGAAGAGCAGCCGCCCGCCGGCCGCGACTCTGCCCGCGAGCTCGAGCGGCGCGTTGTCGAGGACAAGGAGGTCGACGCCGGGTGGCAGGAGTATGTCGAAGGAGTCCGGAGGCCGCGGCCCGCCGAAGTAGGCGGCGATATCGATGTCCGATTCCGCCCGCTGGCACCCGACGGCGCGGCTGCCGTGCAGATAGGCGAACTGGGCGCCTGCCTGACGCAGCACGGCGACAGCGTCACGCGTCGCGATGCCAACGAGCGTCTCGTCCATGCCCCGATCCTCGCAGACACGACAACCGCGCGGCACTCGGTTTCGCCCGCGTCGCCGGTCCGCACCGGGCGGGCGACGGCGTCGTGGACGATCAGGAGGATGGGCGTCTCGACGATGCGATGGCTTCGGTCGATGCCGTGTGCCGCCCTTGATCTACCACAGTACGTCGGTTGGCTCACATCAGTCGAACATCAGTGATGCGGCCGCGGTGGCTCCGAGTTCCCGGCACGCCTCTCGGCCCACGACGTCTACCTCGCCGACGATCGACAGCGGCTCGCGCAGGCGCTTCCACCTCAACCCGGTCGCGATAGCCTCGACCCCGCGGATCGCTCCGGTCGTGTCGCTGTTGCCATGGACGTAGAGGGCGTACGGGCGACCAACCGTTGCTTCCAAGATCGGATAGTAGATCTGGTCGAAGAAGTGTTTGAGCGCGCCGGACATGTAGCCGATGTTCGCCGGCGTGCCGAGGAGGTAGCCGTCGGCGGCGAGCACGTCGACAGCCGTCGCCGCCAAGGCCGGCTTGACGACGACATCGACGCCCTCGATCGCCTCGTCTCGGCTACCGGCCAGCACCGCTTCCAACATCACTTGCATGGTCGGCGAGGGCGTGTGGTGAACGGTCAGCAGGGTCGGCATCGCGACCATGCTATGGCCCTCGGCAGCCGCCAGGTGGCCACCATGCCGGTCGCCTCGTGGTCATGACCTACCGCGCGCCCGGTTGGCAGGTGGTGGCACAGGGGCGGGACCACACGTCGCCACACCCGACCAACCTGCCCACACCACCCACCACACAACCCCCTTCAGCTCCTTCAGCGGAACGAGTGTGTAAGTGGCTGCTGTGGCAGCCACTTGTTTCCTCATTACCATGATCTTCTTCTTCGCTTCGGACGGGCAGGGGCTTCGCCACGCCGAGTGATCGCGGTCAGCCGGGATGGGGTGTCTCGGCGCGTGCCTTCTGAAGTGCGGCCGCCCACCAGGCAAGCTGGCTGAACATCGTCTTGGCGTAACCGGGTGCGTCCGGGCCGGTCGGCCGGCCGGCGTCCCAGGTCACGAAATAGTTCGGGAATTCCAGACCGTCACGGATGGTCACCGCGTGCGGCTCGGTGAGGACGTTCTCCAGGTGCAGGACCGCGTGCCGGCCGCCCGCCGCGCCCCCGTGACACCTCGTCCATCGGCCCCGTGACCGGCACGGCTCCGCCGGCCCTCCTCCTGAGGCCCTGATCACCCGCGGTCCCGTGCCGATACGGACGGCCCGACGGTGACGAACGGTGCTGGCAGGCTTGGGGTGGTGACCGAGCCCCACACCGTCCCAGACGCCGCTACCGCTTACGGCATCGCCGCCTACGACGTCGCCGCGGTCCGCAGCCGCTTCCCGTCACTCGCCGCTGGCGCCGCCCACTTCGACGGGCCGGGGGGCTCGCAAACTCCCGATGTCGTGGCGCGGGCGGTCCACGACACGCTCATCCGCCCGCTGGCCAACCGTGGCACCGTGACGCTCGCCGAGCGCAACGCCGAGGACGCAGTCGTCGCCTGCCGTACCGCCCTCGCCGACTTCCTCGGCGTCGAGCCGGACGGCGTGATCTTCGGTCGTAGTATGACGCAGAACACGATGGACCTCGCCCGCACGATCGCGAAACGGTGGGGTCCGGCCGACGAGGTGGTCGTCACACGGCTCGACCACGACGGCAACGTCCGGCCCTGGGTGATCGCCGCGCGGGCGGTCGGGGCGACGGTCCGGTTCGCCGACTTCGACCCCGAGACCGGCGAGCTCGAGCCGGACCAGATCGAGCGTGTCCTCTCCCCCGCCACGCGGCTGGTCGCGGTCACGGCGGCCTCCAACCTGATCGGCACCATGCCCGACATCGCCGCGATCAGCCAGCTGGCCCACACCGTCGGAGCCTGGCTGCACGTCGACGCTGTGCACTACTCGGCGCACGCGGCGATCGACGTACCGGCCCTCGGCGCCGACTTCTACGCCTGTTCCCCCTACAAGTTCCTCGGCCCCCACTGCGGCGTCACCTACGGCAGGCCCGATCTCCTCGAGCGGCTTTCCCCCGACAAGCTGTGGCCCGCGACCGATGCCGTGCCCGAGCGGTTCGAGCTCGGCACCCTCCCCTACGAGCTGATGGCCGGCACGACGGCAGCCATCGACTTCCTTGCCGACCTGGCGCCCAGCGCGGCCGGCGCAGGCGCGGACCGGCGCGGAAGGCTCCTCGCTTCGATGGCGGCGCTTCAGGCTCGCGAGGACGTCCTACGCGAACGGATCGAGACGGGGCTGCGCCAGCTGCCCGGGGTCACGCTCTGGTCACGAGCGGTCCGCCGCACGCCAACCCTCCTCACGACCTTCGATGGCCATGACCCGCAGGACATCCGGGCTTTCCTCGGCGAGCGCGGGATCAACGCCCCCGCTGGCTCCTTCTACGCCTACGAGGCCTCCCATCGGCTCGGCCTCGGTGACGCCGGCGGTCTGCGGCTCGGGCTGGCGCCGTACAACGACGACAACGACATCGACCGGCTGCTTTCGGCGCTGAGGGAATACTTCGGCCGCTGAGCGGATCGTGCACGAACCTCAGGGACCGCATGCCGCGGTGTCGCGTCGGCGGACGGGCGTCAGCCTTCGTCAGGCTGGCAGCGGCTGTGGCCCGAGCTCCCGGCAGGCCTCGTGCCCGGCGGCGTCCACCTCGCCGATCACGGCCAGCGGGTCAAGCAACCGCTTCCATCTCAGGCCGGTCGTGATGGTCTCGACGCCGCGGACGGCACCGGTAGTGTCGCTGCCGCCGTGGACGTGGGGTGCGCCGGACCGGCCGACGGTCGCCTCGAGGTACGGGTGGCAGATCTCTCGCACGCGAGCGGTCGACCGGCGGGTGAGCCGCTCCGCCCGGCGCTGGGCAGGCCGCCGCTCCCGGTCCGCGCCTCGGCCTCGATCACGAGATCGACAGCGGACGGCCGAAAGACTAGAATTCTGGTCTATGCAGACGCTGCCTCTCTCGGACGTCAAGGCCCGGCTGTCAGAGATCGCCGACGAGGTCGACCGCACACACGAACGTGTCCACATCACCCGCAACGGCCGCGAGTACGTCGTCCTGATGTCGGCCGAAGATCTGGCGTCCATGGAGGCAACACTGGAACTCCTCTCCGATCCAGCGGCCGTGGCCAGGATCAGAGCGGCGGACGAGGCCGTCGCCGCCGGTGACGTGACAACCGGCGCGGAAATAGCCGCGATCATGCGGCGACGACACGAGCAGCGTGAAGGCTGACGGCGCAGGGCCGCCCTACCGGCTGGTCCTCTCGCCCGGCGCTCGCCGCGCCCTGAGCCAACATCTGCCGGAGGCGGCGGCCTTCGCGGCGTGGGAGCTCATCTCCGGTCCGCTGCTGGATCGTCCACGCGTCGTCGGAAGCCCCCTGCGCAAGCCCTTCGAGGGGCTGTGGCGGGCGCGACGGGGTGAGTACCGTGTCCGCTACCGGATCGACGACGGCACTCGGGAGATACAGGTCCTCGACATCGACCACTGCCGCGGCGCATACCGTCCCTGACATCCCAGCGGCATTTCCTCACGGTGCGCACCACAAAGTCGCGTACGCCGCACGGTCACACCACGTGTCGCATGGGGCTCGCCGCCGCTGTCGATCGGAGGCCCTGTCCAACGCCCTCCCGATCCTCGTCGAGTGCGACGAGGACGCTGTCTGGTGCGCGCATGCGCAGCTGCGTCCAGGTGTGGGTGCCCATACGAGGGGGCCACCGGGCAGGACGGGTTGGACGACCTGCGCGAGACGCTCGTCGGCCTGATCGAGGAGCTCGGGATTCCCCGGGAGGTGTCCGTCACCGCGGCGGCCTGATGCCGCCGATCGTCCTTGAACCGTACAGGCCCGTCGTGGCGGGCTGCTGGTCAGTCGAGGAGCTGATCGAGCGTGTCAGCGGTCAGGACCCGGGCGGTCCAGGCCTGGAGCTGGTCGGCGGAGGCGTTGTGCACGGTGGTCAGCACCGCATCGGGAAGCGGGCCGAACTTGAGGGTCAGCAGCTGGACCAGCGTCTCGGCGCGGCCTTCGATGCGGCCTTCGACGCGGCCTTCGGCGCGGAGCATCTCCGCGATGGTCATGTGGGCCTCCTCCGCCTCAGGGCCAAGAGCGGCCATCAGGTCGTGCAGCTGGTCACGTGTGTCTGCCTCCCCGACCAGCTCAATGTAACGCAGCAGCGCGGTGAACTCCTCCCTGCCGTCAGGGCCTTCCAGGACCGCGCGCAGCTCGTCCACCCACGGCCACAGGTCCTTCGCCAGCCGAGGATTCCCCGGGGCGATCTTGAGAAGGAGCAGGGTGAGCCGCACCGAGTGGGTCAGCGACCGCTCCCGCAGCTCCCGTTCGTCGACACGGACCAGGTCGTCGAGGAGGAACTGGAACCGGGGCAGGTACTCCCGCCAGGCGTCGGCGAGGTCCGGGGCGAGGTCGACCAGGTCGAGCACCTGGGCCGGCGCGGTCCACGCCTGCTGGTTGTGGTGCACGACCAGCGGGACCACCGCCGGCAGCCGGGTCGCCTTGGGATGATCGACCAGGTAACGGTCCCAGACACGTACGACGTAGCGCAGCATCCGGAACGCCATGAGCGGGTCGTTGCTGCTCTGGTGCTCGATGAGGACGTAGACGAACGCCTCACGGCCGTCGAGCGGGGCGGTGAAAAGCAGGTCGGTGTGCCGCCACCGCAGCGTGGCGTCGACCAGGCTGCCGGGGACTGGTGTCAGCCGGTCGAGGTCGAGCCGGGCGACGAGGGCCGGCGGCAGCGTCGCGCGCAGTTGCGACGCCGCGTTCGACGGCGCACCGAGGATCCGGCGGAACATCGCGTCGTGGGGCGTGGACGGACTCGACACGGCGACACCGTACAGGCGAACACCGACATCCGGGACGGCGCCGCACGCCAGGATTCGATCCACACAGCCACGGAGGCGGCCTCAACCGGCCGCCAGGCTGGCGGCGACGGTGGCGCCGAACTCCCAGCAGGCCTCGCGCGCGGCGGCGTCCGCCTCGCCGATCACGGTGAGCGGCCCGCGCAGGCGCTTCCACTTCAGGCCGGTCGTGATCGTCTCGACGCCGCGGACCGCGCCGGTCGTGTCGCTGTTGCCATGTACGTAGAGTGCGTACGGACGACCAGTCGTCGCCTCAAGCACGGGATAGTAGATCTGGTCGCAGAACGTGCAGAAAGTCGCGTGCGTCGCGCGGTCACGCCGCGTAGAACACTTGTTCGCCGCCGCGTCGCGGCGAACCTTTACGGACGCGTGAGGGACCTCGATGACCGACTCGCGGCGTGCCAGGGTCGGGCCTCGCGGTGTGCCTGCAAGTCAGCGGAGGAACTGGTCGAGGCTGTCGACGGTCAGGACGCGGGCGGTCCAGACCCGGAGCTGGTCGGCGGAGCCGTTCCGCACGGTCGTGAGCACCGCCTCGGGAAGCGGGCCGAACTTGAGCGTCAGCAGCTGGACCAGCGTGTCAGCACGGCCCTCGACACGGCCCTCGGCGCGGTGCAGCTCGGCGATGGTCATATATGCCTCCTCCGCGTCAGGCCCAAGAGCGATGATCAGATCACGCAGATGATCACGGGTCTCCACCTCCCCGACCAACTCAATGTAACGCAGGAGGGCGGCGAACTCCTCCCTGCCGTCAGGGCCGTCCAGGACCGCGCGCAACTCGTCCGCCCACGGCCACAGGTCCTTCCCCAGCGACAGATTCCCCGGAGCGATCTTGAGGAGGAGCAAGGTCAGCCGCACCGACGACGTCAACGGCCGTTCCCGCAGCACCTCCGCGTCGACACGGACCAAGTCGTCGAGAAGGAACCGAAACCGAGGCAGGTAATCCCGCCATGCCTCGGTCAGACCCGGGTCCAGATCGACCAGATCGGCCACCTCGACCGGCGCCGTCCAGGCATGGTCATTGTGATGCACGACCAGCGGGACCACCGCCGGCAGCCGACGCGCCCTTGGATTATCGGCCAGATGACGG
>NZ_CEVIVD010000056.1:4249-5657 GCF_982290655.1 Protofrankia sp. CiP1_Cm_nod3 | reverse complement strand
GCGCCAGCTGGTCCAGATCAAGCCGGGCCACCAGCCCCGGCGGCAGCACCGCACGCAACTGTGACGCCGCGTTCGACGGCGTCCCCAAAATCCGGCGAAACACCGCGTCATGAGGCGTGGACGGACTCGACATGGCCGCACCCTACCGACACCCACCGACACCCTCGCCCCGCCACCACAACACAGCTACACCCCGACCCTGGTCACCGCCCGTCGTTCCTCACGACCACCCGTCTGGTCGAGTCGGAACGCTCGACCACTAGCGGTCAGCTACGGCATCAGGCGCGCGGCCACCATGGCCCCCAGCTCCCAGCATGCCCCTCGCCGCCTAAACCAACATCAACATCAGGGTGCTGGGGCGCACACCCCTGAATGGACACCCGTCGAAGTCTGCCTGATCCTTTACCGGGTGACGATGACCGTCGCGCGGTGTCCGGCAGCGTTCTTGAGCTTGGTGTCGCCTGTGAGCAGTTCGCAGCCAAGTGCTTCGGCGAGCGCGATGTAGGCGGCGTCGTAGGCGCCGAGGTTGTGCCGTAGCTCCCACATCCGGGGGTGGTAGGGCCAGACCGGATGACGGGTGATCCGCAGGCGCGCGTAGTCAGCCAGCATCTGCTCGCCGCGATGGTCCGTGATCTTCTTTCCGCCGGCAAGCCCGCGGACTGTTGACGCGACCTCGACGTCGAGATGGTGCGGGGCGTGCAGCGTGCGCGGGGCGGACAGGCGCTGCCGGAGCACCTCGTCGCCATTGCGCACGGACAGCACATCGATGACGAGCGAGCAGTCAACCACGTACGTGAGGGTCAACGCCGCCCCGCGTCGCGCGCCGCGAGGATGTCGTCCATGGTGAGCTCCACCGGTTCCCTGTCGCGGGCGATGCGGGCGATGACCTCGGCGTTGGTCTCCGTAGCCGCGTCGGCATCCATCAGGTCCCGCAGGTACCCGGACAGTGACTGGCCGAGCGATCTAGCGCGCTCGCGGAGGACCGCGAGCGTCGTCGGATCGACATCACGCACCTGGATGATGCCCAGGTCGGCGGACTCGCTCATCTGTTCACGCTACCACACTTTCATGCATGGCGCATGAATCCTCCTCGATACCCACCAGACCCGAGCGCTACGGCATCAGACTCGCCGCCGTGCTGGCGCCCAGCTCCCAGCAGGCATCCCGGTCCTTCGCATCCGGGGTACCGATTACCGTCACCGGCTCGCGCAACCGTCGCCAGCCCAGGCCGGTCGCGATCGACTCCACCGCCCGCACCGCACCCATCGTGTCGTTGTTGCCATGCACGTACAGCGTGTAAGGGCGGCCGACGGTGGCGTCCAAACAGGGGTAATGGTAATTAGGCTTGGTCGAAGAAGTGTTTGAGTGCGCCGGACATGTAGCCGATGTTCGCCGGCGTGCCGAGGAG
>NZ_CEVIVD010000056.1:0-4045 GCF_982290655.1 Protofrankia sp. CiP1_Cm_nod3 | reverse complement strand
CAGGTGGCCACCGCGCGGGTCACCCCCAGGGCCGCGACCATCTGGGCATGCTCCTCAAGGACGGCGATCCCGCGGTCTCCGGCTGGGAGGCCGCGCCGCCGACCACCGGGAGCGCCGGATTCGACACCCTGCTCGCCGTTCTGACACGCCGTGAGTTCGATCAGGCTGGTGTCAGACCGCCGGCATGGTGCGAGCCCAGGCGCCTGCCGGAGCCGTGGATTCCCGACCATCCGTTCCTCACCCGCGAGCAGGTCATCGCCAGGACCCCGGGCTTCCTGAAGGAACTCAGCATCTTCGTCCCCGCCCGCGACCTGGTCACCGCGTGAGCGGCGGCTATGAGTCCACGGCAGACGAGATAACCGCGCTGCTCGCCAGGCTTGCCGAGCAGGCCGCCCACCTCCTCGCACGCGCGGGGCCGGTCGGCGGGTAAGCCGTTATGTCGTCGGTCGCGGGGTGCATGTTGTGGCCGGCGACGGCGGGGTCCGCTCTGGCCAGGAGTGTGGTCATGCTGTTGTCCTGCCGGGGGGTTTGCGGGGTTGAGGTGATAGTGGGCCGGTATCCGGGGTCTCGTATGGTTAGGGGCTTGCTGGTGGCCTTGGGCGGGGGCGAGGGCGAGGATGGTGCTGGTCGACGAGCGGCTCGGTGGGGCCGCGAAGGGGTCGCCGAACTTCGGGCCGCTGTATCCGCTCCAGCCGTTGCTGGCCGTCTACGGCGCCTTCGCCGAGGCGACGGTGTTCACCAACCCGAACGCGTCGCTGATCCAGTCCGGCCAGTTCGGCGAGGTGCTGGCCGAAGAGATGATCGCCAGGATCGGTATCCGGCTCGACGGCACCCGGCAGGTCGACCGGCTCGCGGCGCTGACGAAGGCCGGTGTGCTCAGCGCCCGGGTCCGCACCGACTTCGACCGGCTGCGCCGGGACAGGAACAGGGCCGCCCACGAGTACCTCTTCGACAGCACCCGCGCCTTGGTCGCCGTGCGGATCTGCTACCAGCTGGGCATCTGGTTCCACGACGCGGTCTCCGGCCGCCGGACGATCGCCGAGTTCGTCCCACCCACCGACCCGGGCGACGGTGCCACGATCACAGACCCGGCCGAGCTGGCCGAGCTGCGCGAGGCCCTCGCCGGCCATCGGCAGGCACTGACCCAGGCCCGTACGCGGCTCGCCGAATCCACCAGCGCGCTGGACGCCGAGCGGCGGGCCCGCGCCGAGGCCGAACGGCTGATCGCCAGCGCCGACGCGAACCGCCGGCAGCTCCTCGACACCGTCGAACAGCTCACCGCCCGGCTCGAGCGGCTCCGCGACACCCAGCACGCCAGCTATGAGGCCACCCGCCAGCAGCCCCGTCAGGTCGACGTCCGGCAGCGCGAGGTCATCATCCAGCGCGCCCAGCGCCCGGCGCCGCTCAACGAGACGCAGGCCCGGGCCGCCATCGACGGGATGCTGTGCCAGGCCGGCTGGCTCGTTCAGGACCGCGACCAGGTCAATCCCGCGGCCGGTCAGGGAGTGGCGGTCCGCGAGTTCACGCTGGCCACCGGCCGCGCCGACTACGTCCTCTACGTCGACGGCAGGATCGTCGGCGTGATCGAGGCGAAGCGTGAGGGCGACCATCTCTCCAGCGCCGTCGAGCAGAACGACCGGTACGCGGCCGGCGTCCTCCAACGGCACCGCAACGCCGTCTGGCGGGAGTCCGAACCGTTCGCCTTCCGCTACGCCACCACCGGCACCGAGAACTACTTCCTCAACCGGCTGGACCCGCACGCCCGCTCCCGGGCGGTCTTCACCTTCCACCGGCCCGAGACCGTCGCGGCCTGGATGCGGCGCGCCGGCGAGCACCCGGACGCCCCGACCTGGCGGGCCGCCCTGCGCCAGCTCCCCGAGCTGGAACCGAACGGGCTGCGCCCGGCACAGGTCGACGCGATCAACGGCCTGGAACGTTCTCTGGGGGACGACCGGCCGCGGGCGCTGATCCAGATGGCCACCGGCGCCGGCAAGACCTACACCGCCGTGGCGGCCACCTACCGGCTGCTGCGGCACGCCGGGGCACGCCGGGTCCTGTTCCTCGTCGACCGCACCAACCTGGGCCGCCAGGCCCACGACGAGTTCCGCCGGTTCACCACCCCGGACGACGGCCGCCGCCTCGCCGACCTCTACAACATCGACCGCCTCGGCCCGGCGGGGCTGCAGGACACCTCCTCGGTGGTCATCTGCACGATCCAGCGGATGTACGCACTGCTGCGCGGCGAGCAGCTCCCCGACATCGAGACCGACGACGCGGACGAGACCGACGGGGCCAACGGGGCCAGCGGGGCCGGTTACGAGCCGTACGCGCTGGACCAGCCCGCCGAGGTCGCCTACAACCCGGCCGTCCCGGTCGAGGCGTTCGACGTGATCGTCGTGGATGAGTGCCACCGCTCCATCTACGGCCTGTGGCGCGGCGTCCTGGACTACTTCGACGCCCATCTGGCGGGCCTGACCGCCACCCCGACCCAGCAGACCCTTGGCTTCTTCAACCGTAACCTGGTGTCGGAGTACACCTACCAGCAGGCGGTCGCCGACGGGGTGAACGTCGACTTCGACGTCGTGCGCATACACACCGACCTGCGGGAGAAGGGCGTCGCCACGATCGAGTCGGGCACCACCGTGCGGGTCCGGGACAGGAAGACCCGCCGGCAGCGCTATCAGGAGCTCGACGACGACTTCACCTACACCACCAGCCAGATCGGCCGGTCGGTGGTCGCCGTCGACGAGATCCGCGCGGTGCTCACCGCCTACCGGGACAGCTGGCGGAGCTGGTTCCCGCCGAACCGGCGCGAGCTCCCCAAGACTCTGATCTTCGCGGTCGGTGAGGACCACGCCGAGGACGTCCTCGCCCAGGTCAAGGAGATCTTCGGACGCGGCGACGACTTCGCCAAGAAGATCACCTACAAGAGCCGGCAGGCCGGGGAGAACCCGGACGAGCTGATCCGCGCCCTGCGCACCTCCCCCCGCCTGCGGGTCGCCGTCACCGTCGACATGATCGCCACCGGGACGGACGTCAAGGCCCTGGAGTGCGTCATCTTCCTGCGTGACGTGCGCAGCGCGGTGCTGTTCGAGCAGATGAAGGGACGCGGCGCCCGCACCATCGACCCGACCGAGCTCCAGGAGGTCACCCCCGACGCGGACGAGACGGTCCGCAAGGACCGCTTCATCCTGGTGGACGCGGTCGGCGTCACCGACTCCCCGCTGGTCGACGCGAAGCCCCTGGCCGCCGCCACCGAACGGCAGGTCTCGCTGGCGAAGCTGCTGGACAGGGCCGGCACGAAGTCGATCGCCCTGAGCGAGGCCGAGATCCTGGCCGGCCGGCTGGCTCGCCTCAACCAGCAGCTCACCACCGGGGAACGCGACGCCCTGACCAGGGCCGCGGGCGGCCGGACCCTCTCCGAGATCGCCGGCGCCATCGTGCGGGCGGTGGACCCGGACCGGCAGGAAGAAGCCCTGGCCGACGGCGGCAAGGCGGCCGCCCGGCAGCTCGTCGAGGACGCGATCGCGCCGCTGACGGGCAGCCCCGAGCTGCGCCGGCAGATCATCGAGATCCGCCGCGACAAGGACTACGTCATCGACGAGACCACCGCCGTCGAGGTGACCAGGGTCCACGAGATCCCCCGCGCGGAGCGGGCCCGCGAGCAGATCGCCCGCTGGGCCCGGCTGCTGCGGGAGGAACGCGACCGCCTCCCCGCGGTGACCATCGCCCTGACCAGCCCGCGCTCGGCCGCGCCCGCGGAAGCCTACGAGGCGCTGCGGTCACTGAACGCGGAAATCCGCCGCCCCCACTACGCCTGGTCACCCCAGGTACTCTGGACGTACTACGAGGATCTTGGTGTGGCCGTCCGCTCCGACGGGCGCGAGGCGGGCATCCCCGACCTGATCTCGCTCATCAGGTATGAGTTGGGCGTGGACGAACAGCTCCGCCCGTACCGGGCAACGGTCGAGGACCGCTTCGACACCTGGCTACACCGCCAGCACCAGACCGGAGCAGCCTTCACCGACGACCAGCTCTGGTGGCT
>NZ_CEVIVD010000055.1:21284-31806 GCF_982290655.1 Protofrankia sp. CiP1_Cm_nod3 | reverse complement strand
CCCCGTCCCCGAGAGATTGGCCCCGTCCCCGAGGAGAGGCCCTTCCCGGGGACAGGGTCTGCTTGTGGGTGCTAGAGTCCGAAATGTGCGCTCCCGGTCAATCATGTCGTGCGACATGCGGGGGTACCCGGCGCGCCCGTTCGTGGACGAGGCCTGTTGTCCCGCCTGACGGCCGTTGGTGATGTTCGTAATCCATGTGGCCGTGACCCGGCGGTCGCGTCCGTCCCGGTATGAGTGCTAACGCGGCCTGTCCGGCGCAGCCGCCCATCTCCGGGGAGGATCACGTTCCATGTCAGCAGAGAGCTGGTCGTTCGAGACCCGCCAGATCCACGCCGGCGCCCAGCCGGATCCGACGACCGGCGCCCGCGCCGTGCCGATCTACCAGACGACGAGCTACGTCTTCCGGGACACCGACCACGCCGCCGCGCTGTTCGCCCTCGGTGAGACCGGCAACATCTACACCCGGATCGGGAACCCCACGCAGGACGTCTTCGAGCAGCGGATCACCGCGCTCGAAGGGGGCGTGGGAGCGCTCGCGCTGTCCTCGGGCCAGGCCGCCGAGACCCTGGCGATCCTGAACCTCGCCGAGGCCGGCGACCACATCGTGACCTCGGCGAGCCTGTACGGCGGCACGTACAACCTGTTCCACTACACGCTGCCCAAGCTGGGCATCCAGGTCAGCTTCGTCGAGGACCCGGACGACCTCGACGCCTGGCGCGCCGCGATCGCCCCGAACACCCGGGCGTTCTACGGCGAGACGATCGGCAACCCCAAGGGGGACGTGCTCGACACCGCCGGGATCGCCGAGGTCGCGCACGCCGCCGGTATCCCGCTCATCGTCGACAACACCCTGGCCACGCCCTACCTCTACCGGCCGTTCGAGCACGGCGCCGACATCGTCGTGCACTCGGCGACGAAGTTCATCGGCGGCCACGGCACCGCGATCGGCGGCGTGATCGTCGACGGCGGGCGGTTCGACTTCGGCGCGTCGGGCCGGTTCGCGAACTTCACCACGCCCGACCCGAGCTATCACGGGCTGGTCTACTGGGACGTCCTCGGCCATGGCTCCTTCATCGCCAAGGCGCGCGTCCAGCTGCTGCGCGACATCGGCGCGGCGATCTCGCCGTTCAACTCGTTCCTCCTGCTCCAGGGTCTGGAGACGCTCTCCCTGCGGATCGAGCGGCACACCGCCAACGCCCAGCGGGTGGCCGAGTGGCTCCAGGCGCGGGACGAGGTGAGCTGGGTCAACTACCCGGGGCTTGCGTCGTCGAGGTGGTACGACCGGGCCCAGCGGGTGCTGCCGAAGGGCGCCGGCGCGATCCTGTCGTTCGGGATCGTCGGCGGTGCCGAGGCGGGCCGGAAGTTCGTCGAGGGCGTGGAGCTGTTCAGCCATCTGGCCAACGTCGGCGACGTACGTTCGCTGATCATCCACCCGGCCACCACGACGCACTCGCAGCTCACCGAGGCCGAGCAGGCGAGCACCGGGGTGACCCCCGACCTCGTCCGCCTCTCCGTCGGGATCGAGGGCATCGACGACATCCTCGCGGACCTCGACGCCGGCTTCCGTGCCGCCAAGGGCTGACAGCGCCAGCCCGGACGGGGCGGTGGGCGAGCGCCTGCCGCCCGTCTCCGGCGGGTGGCGGGCCGGGCGCGACCCGGCCGGGGCACGCCGGTTCGTCGAGCTGCCCGGCCCGGTCGAACTGGAGAGCGGGGCGTCGCTACCCGGCGTGACAGTGGCCTATGAGGCGTGGGGGCGGCTCGACCCGACGGCGTCCAACGCCCTGCTGGTCCTGCACGCGCTGACCGGTGACAGCCACGCCGCCGGCCCGGCCGGCCCGGGGCACGCCAGCCGCGGCTGGTGGGATGCGATGATCGGTCCGGGCCGGCCGCTGGACACCGAACGCTACTTCGTCGTGTGCCCGAACGTCCTGGGCGGCTGCCAGGGGACGACCGGCCCGTCCTCGGCCGCCGCGGACGGGCGGCCCTGGGGCAGCCGCTGGCCGCGGATCACCATCGGTGACCAGGTGCTGGTGGAGGCGCTGCTGGCCGACGCGCTCGGGATCCGGCGCTTCGCCGGCGTGGTCGGCGGGTCGATGGGGGGGATGCGCGCCCTGGAATGGGCGCTGCGCCACCCCGGCCGCGTCGCCAGGGCGGTGGTCGTCGCCTGCGGGGCGGCGGCGACCGCCGAGCAGATCGCCCTGTACTCCACCCAGATCGCGGCGGTCACCGCCGACCCCGGCTGGCACGGCGGGGACTACCACCACCAGCCCGCCGGTGCCGGCCCCCACACGGGGATGGGGCTGGCCCGCCGGATGGCCCAGGTCAGCTACCGCAGCGAGCGGGAGCTCGCCGGCCGCTTCGGCAACCGGGCGCAGCCCGACGGCCGTTTCGCGGCCGAGTCCTACGTCGAGCATCACGCGGACAAGCTCGTCCGCCGGTTCGACGCGGGCAGCTACGTGGCCCTGACCCGGGCGATGATGACCCAGAACGCCGGCCACGGCCGGGGCGGGGTGGCCGCGGCGCTGGCGCGCTGCCCGGTGCCGGTCGCGGTGGCCGGCGTCGACTCCGACCGGCTCTACCCGCTGTACCTCCAGCGTGAGATCGCCGATGCGGTGCGGGTGCCCGCCCTGGCCGGCCGGCTCGCGGTGATCCGGTCGCTGTACGGGCACGACGCGTTCCTGCTGGAGGCCGACCAGGTCGCGGACGTCATCCGGGAGGCGTTGGACGCCGCGCCCGCCGTCCCGTAGGCAGGGCTGGAACAGCTGGGACAGCCGGGACAGCCGGGACGACGGGCGCGGCAGCGATCACGCCTACACCGGGGCCTACAACGGACCGGGGCCTACAGCGGGATGTTGCCGTGGCCCGCGGTACCTGCCGGGGCGGCGGCGATGGCCTGGGCGACCGCCGCCCTGGTGTCCGCCGGGGTGACCACGGCGTCCACCACGCCCAGCTCCACCGCGCGGTCGATCCCGCCGACCACGCGCACGTGCTCGGCGGCGAGCTCGGCGACCACCTCCGGACGGCGCTGGGTCGGGACCTCGGCCAGCTCGCGCCGGTGGAGGATCCCGACGGCGGCCTCGGCGCCCATCACCGCCACCTCCGCGGTCGGCCAGGCGAACACGGCCGTCGCGCCCAGGCTGTGCGAGTTCATGGCGACATAGGCGCCACCGTAGGCCTTGCGGGTGACGACGGTGACCCGGGGCACGGTGCACTCGGCGAACGCGTACAGCAGCTTCGCGCCGCGCCGGACCACACCGTCCCACTCCTGGCCCACACCGGGCAGGTAGCCGGGGACGTCGACCAGGACGACCAGCGGCACGCCGAAGGAGTCGCACATCCGCACGAAGCGGGACGCCTTCTCCGCGGACGTGGCGTCCAGGCAGCCGCCGCGGCGCAGCGGGTTGTTGGCGACCACGCCCACCGTCCGGCCGCCGAGCCGGCCCAGGGCGGTGACGATGTTCGGTGCCCAGCGGGGGTGCAGCTCGACCACGTCGTCGTCGAGGATGCCCGCCACCAGCGGGCGGACGTCGTAGGCGCGGCGCGGCGACTCCGGCAGCAGGTCACCGAGCTCGCGGGCCTCCACCGCGGCGATGCCGCCCTGCTCGCCGAGCAGCGCGCACAACCGGCGGGTCCGGGCGACGGCGGCCTCGTCGGAGTCGCAGGTGACGGCGACGACCCCGCTGCGGCGTGCGTGCACGTCGGGCCCGCCCAGGCTGTCGGCGGTGCAGTCCTCACCGGTCACCGTCCGTACGACGTCCGGGCCGGTGACGAAGACCTTGGCGGCCGGGCCCATCACGACGATGTCGGTCAGCGCGGGGCCGTAGGCGGCGCCACCGGCGGCGGCGCCGAGCACCAGGGAGATCTGGGGGATCCGCCCGGAGCTGCGGACCGTGGCCGCGAACACCCGGCCGACCCCGTCGAGGGAGGCCACTCCCTCCCGCAGCCGGGCCCCGCCGGAATGCCAGATCCCGACCACCGGGCGGCGCAGGCGGGCCGCCGCCTCGATGGCGTCGACGATCCGCGTGCAGCCCTCGCGTCCCATCGCGCCGCCCTGGATGGCCGCGTCGGTGGCGAAGGCCACCACCGGGCTGCCCTCGACGGTGCCCACTCCCGCCAGCACGCCGGAGGTGTCCGCGGCGGCGAAGGGCTCGAAGGTGCCGGGGTCGAAGAACTGGGCCAGCCGGGCCGACGGGGCACGCGGGTCGGTGCGTTCGAGCGTGGAGAGACTCACCGTTTATCTCCTTGGGATCCCTGGGTCAGTGACGAGAGCAGGCGAGCGCCCGCGGGCCGCGCCGCGGCCGGTGGGCTCATCGGATCATCGTTCCCGTTTGCGACCGGACGGGTCCTCACGGTTTTCTGTCGTAGTCACCCGTAATTTCCCGTTGTTTATGTCGGACAGCGGCCGGGGCATGTGATCCGCTGGTTGTCAGCACGAAAAAAGCAGGCGGAGAGAAGGAGCGGAGAAAAGAAGAGAAAGCGGAGGAACCAGAACAGGGAAAGCGGGGCGGAGAACCGGCACCCGCGCGCAGGAGCACCCGGCCACCGACCGCGCCGGCCGGATGCGACGGTCGGTACCGGGTGTTCGCCATGAACATCCGGCTGAACGGGCTAGCTGAACGGACTGACTGGACAGGACGCGAACCGGCCGGGCGGAATCACCGACAGGGTGGATGCCGGGTCCGGTGACCAGCGGTGGGACGCGTCGTTCCCGTCAGGGTGCCGGTGGGACGCCGGGGCGGCCCGGCCGGTCGGTCGGCCCGGCCGGTCGGCCGGGCCGCGCTCAGGGGGTGAAGACGAGACAGACGTCGTGCCCGCCGAAACCGAACGAGTTCGACAGGACCGCGCCCGCGGGGATGGCACGGTTGTCGATGGACACCACGTCGAGGTCGATCTCGTCGTCGAGAGCGTCGAGGTTGCGGGTGGCCGGCACGACCCTGTCCCGCAGGGTGAGGACGGCTATCACCGCCTCGACCGCCCCGGCCGCCCCGAGCAGGTGCCCGGTCATGGACTTGGTGGAGGTCACCGCCACCCCGTCCAGGGTGTCCCCGAGCGCGGCCCGCAGCGCGTGGGCCTCGGCGACGTCCCCGATGGGGGTGGAGGTGCCGTGGGCGTTGATGTGCACGAGGTCGGCCGGGGTCAGCCCGCCGGAGTGCAACGCCGCCCGCACGGCCCGCGCCGCGCCGGCGCCGCTGGGCTCGGGGGCGGTCACGTGGTAGGCGTCCGCGCTGGTCCCGGACCCGGCCAGGGTGGCGTACACCCGCGCGCCGCGGGCGGCGGCGTGCTCGGCGGACTCCAGGACGAGGGCACCGGCGCCCTCCCCGAGGATGAACCCGTCCCGTCCCTTGTCGAACGGCCGGGATGCCGCCTGCGGGGCGTCGTTGCGTCGGGACAGGGCCTGCATCTGGGCGAACCCGGCGAGCGGCAGCGGGTGGATCGCCGCCTCCGACCCGCCGGTGATGGCCACGTCCGCCCGGCCGGCCCGGATCATGTCCAGGGCGTAGCCGATGGCCTCCGCTCCCGACGCGCACGCGCTGACCGGGGCGTGCACCCCCGCCCGGGCGGTGAAGGCCAGCCCCACGGTGGCGGCCGGGCCGTTGGGCATGAGCATCGGCACCACGTGCGGGGAGACCCGGCGTGGGCCCCGCTCGCGCAGTACTTCGTACTGGTTGAGCAGGGTCAGCACCCCACCGATACCGGAGCCGACCACCGCGGCGAGCCGTTCGGGGTCGACCTCGGGCGTTCCGGCGTCGGCCCACGCCTCCCGGGCGGCCACCAGAGCCAGCTGCTGCACGCGGTCGAGGGTGCGTGCCTCCAGCCGCTCCAGCGGGGGTTCCACCGCGGCGGGCGCGGCGATGTGGACCGGAAGCTGCTCGACCCACTCGTCGGTCAGCCGGCGCACACCGGAGCGGCCCGCGAGCAGGCCCTCCCACGTGGAGGCGACGTCGCCGCCGAGAGGGGTGGTTGCCCCGAGGCCGGTGACGACGACCTGCCTGGGGGTCGCGGTCACGCGGCGACACCCGCCCGCTGGATGTAGGACACCGCGTCGCCGACGGTCTTGAGGCTCTTGACGTCCTCGTCAGGGATCTTGACGTCGAACTTCTCCTCGGCGGCGACGACGACCTCGACCATGGACAGCGAGTCGACGTCCAGGTCGTCGATGAACGTCTTGTCCGCGGTGACGTCGGCCGGGTCGACTCCGGCGACCTCCTCAAGAATTGCGGCGAGACCCTCCAGAATATCGGACTGCGACATTGTTTCTCCTGTTCTTCTCTGACGTCACGGACAACACGGGTGGATTTACCCGTGCCATCATCGGCCGAACGTGGTTCCAACTGGTGCGGGCTGTCGGAAGACGCGAACAACCAGGTTCGTGTCGTCCTCGGCCGGTGCGATGAATCCTATGGGCAACGTACGACCTGACCGCAGTAGGTCAGGCCGGCGCCGAAGCCGAACAGCAGGACGGGATCGCCCGGCCGCAGCTGGCCGCCGTCGAGAATCCGGCTGAATGCCAGCGGGATGCTGGCGGCCGAGGTGTTGCCGGACTCGACCACGTCGCGGGCGACCACGGCGTTCGTGGCGCCGATGCCGGTCACCAGCGCGTCGATGATCCTCAGGTTGGCCTGGTGCGGGATGACCCCGGCGAGCTCGGCCGGCGCGACCCCGGCGAGCTCACAGGCGCGCCGGACCGTCGGGGTCAGGGTGATGGCCCACCGGAACACCGTCTGGCCTTCCATGCGGAAGAGGTTGTCGCCGTACCCGGGGACCCTGATGGCGCCGGCCTTCCCGCCGTCGTGGCCCCAGACCGCCGGGCCGATCTCGGTGGTCGGGGCGGGCCCGACCACCGCGGCCCCGGCGCCGTCGGCGAGCAGGATGCAGGTGGAGCGGTCATCCCAGTCGGTGTAGTCCGACAGCCGTTCGGCGGCCACCACCAGGACGTGTCGGGCGCTTCCCACCCGGACCATGTCGGACGCCATCGACAGGGCGTACGAGAAGCCGGCGCAGCCGGCGTTGATGTCGAGCGCGCCCGCGCGCACGGCACCCAGCCGGTGCGCGATCTGCGGCCCGGAGCCCGGGATCTGGGACGGGTTCGTGCAGGTCGCCAGCAGTACAATGTCGAGCTCGGCGGCGTCGATGCCGGCCGCGGCGAGCGCCTTCTCCGCGGCCATCGATCCCATCGCGACGATGGTCTCGTCGGTGTCGGCGATCCGGCGGGTGGCGATGCCGGTCCGCGAGCGGACCCATTCGTCGGACGTCGCGACCCGCTTGGCCAGGTCGTCGTTGGTCACCAGGCGGGCGGGGCGGTAGGTGCCGATCCCCATCAGCCGGGAGCCGTTCACCGCGTCGCTCCCACGAGCCCGTCGGCGGCGGCCGGGCCGCCGCCATCCGGGCCGCCGCCACCCGGCGCGTCTGTGTGGCGGGCGATCAGTTCACGGGCCGCGGGCAGGTCGTCAGGTGTCTTCACAGCGAGGATCTGCACGCCGGTGAGCTCCCTTTTGGCTATGCCTGCCAGCGTCCCGGCGGGTGGTAGTTCCACAATCGCGGTCACCCCGAGATCACGCATACGGGCCAGGCACAGGTCCCACCGCACCGGTGCGGCGACCTGATCGACAAGGTGCTGGACCAGCTCGGGGCCGTTGTTGATGACAGTACCATCGGCGTTGGACAGCTGGGCCACGACAGGCGTCCGCGGGCGCAGCCCGGGGGCGATCCCGGCGAGCTGGTCGGTGGCGGGCCGCATGAAGTGGGTGTGGAAGGCGCCGGCTACGGACAGTGGGCGCAACCGGGTGCGTGGCGGCGGCTCCTCGGCGAGGCGGGCCAGTGCCTCGAGGGAGCCGGCCGCGACGACCTGCCCGGCGCCGTTGCGGTTCGCCGCGGTCAGGCCCAGCCCGCGCAGATGTTCGGTGACCTCGTCCGGGTCGCCGCCCACGACCGCCGTCATACCGGTGGGGACGCGCCGGGCGGCCTCGGCCATGGCCCGGCCGCGCAACGCGACGAACACCAGCGCGCTTTCGGCGTCCAGGGTACCGGCCAGGACAGAAGCGGTGATTTCCCCCACACTGTGGCCGGCGACAAGAAGATTACCCGTCCGGGGAAGGGAAAGCTGTTCGGCGGCGACAAGACCGGTCGCGACGATCAACGGCTGTGCGACGGCGGTGTCGCGGATCGTCTCCGCGGAGCCGTCGCTGCCGACGTCCACAAGGTCGATTCCGACGGCGGCCGACCACCACCGCAGCCGTGGCTCGACACCGCCGATCTCAAGCCAGGGTTTCAGCTGACCGGGAGTCTGGGCACCTTGGCCTGGGGCGAGGATAGCGAGCACCGGACCACCTAACCCTTCCTGACCGCCGGCTGTCGCTGGCGGGCACTCACCGTTGTGCCGTCGGCTCATTGTGGGAGCTCTACAAAGTGATTCGGCCGTCCCATATCTTTATTGCCCATCACCAGGCCGGTGGGGAATTCGGTGACACGGGCGACAAGTGATGGCAACGCGTCCCGCCGGGCCGGGCGCCGGTGCGCCCGTGCCGGTCGCGGCCGGCCCGCGGTCACACCGCGGCGAGCCGGCCCAGGATGAGCGCCACGTGCAGGGTGAACCGTTCCCGGTGGTCCGTCGGGTCGAGCCCGCACGCGTCGGCGGCTTTGCGGAGCCGGTAACGGACCGTGTTGGGATGCAGGTACAGGGCGCGGGCCGTGGCCTCCAGCGAGGCGCCGAGGTCGAGGTAGGCGCCCACCGTTGCCAGCAGCGGCGCCCCCGCCTCCCGCAGCGGCGTGTACACGTCCTCGATCAGGGCGCGGCGGGCTCCGGTGTCGCCGGCGAGGGCCCGTTCCGGCAGCAGCGCCTGCGCGGTCACCGGGCGCGGGGCGGCCGGCCACGCCGCGACCACGTCGGCCGCGGCCAGCGCCGCGTGCGCCGAGGAGGCGGCCGTGGCCAGGTCGGCGGCGACCGGGCCGATGATGACCGGACCGGGCCCGTAGGCCGGCAACAGGGCGTCGACGGCGTCGAGCAGGGCACGGCCGCAGCCGGCGGCGCCGGGCCGGGCCGGCCGCCGCGCGGCGGCGGCGGCGGTCACGAAGTCCCCGCCGACGATGACGACCAGCCGTTCGTGGTGGACGCCGGTGAGCACCTCCAGGCCGGCCCCGCGCCCGAGGCGGTGGACCTGGTCGACGACGACCTCGGGGGAGCGGTCCGGGGTGTCCCCGACGATCACCGCGACGGACGGCGGGTTGCGCCAGCCCAGCGCCGCCGCGCGTGACGGCAGCGCCCGCTCCACCTCGCCGCGCACGACGTGGTCCACGACGAGCGCCTCCAGCCGGGCGTCCCACGCGCCCCGCTCCTCGGCGGCGCGGGCGTAGACGACCGCGCCGGCGAAGGCGATGTCGCGGGAGTAGCGCAGCACGTCGGCGAGCAGCCGCTGCTCGTGCTCGGGGCCGGCCAGCGCGGGCACCTCGGCCTCGATCGCCTCGACCGCCACCCGCACCAGTTCGACCAGGCGGCGGAAGGTCACAGCCCGGACGAGGTCACGGGGAGCGACCCGGAACACGTCCCCGGACAGCTCCCGGGCGTGCTGGGGACTCCGGCACCACTCCACGAACGAGGAGATCCCGGCCTGTACCACCAGCTGGATGTCGGCCCGGTGCCGGGCCGACATGGGCGTGAACCAGGGCAGGACCTCGTGCATGCGGGCCACCGCGCGGCTGGCGAGCATGCCGCTGGAGCGTTCGATCCGCCGGATGACGTCCTCGACCGCCGGGTCGGCAGCGGGCGACGGAGTGGCGTCGGCGTCCGGCAGCGGCCGTGTCACCGCCCACCATTGTCGGTCATTGTTTTCTCCATCGGTTTTCCCGGGGCCCCGGGCGGCGTGCGCGGGGCCGCCGGCATATGTCCGGCGCCGGTGTGCCCGGTGCCGGTATGTCTGAAGTTGGCCTGTCTAGAGCTGGTCGTTGAAGCGGCTGGTCCAGTTGTGGACGTTCGCGACGTATGCTCGCGTCTCGGCGAAATCGGGAACTCCGCCGGCATCGCGGACAGCCGCGGGTCCCGCATTATAGGCGGCCAGGATCAACGAGACACGGTCGCCGGGCAGTTTCTGGACGAGCTGGGCCAGGTGGGCGTCGTAACGCGCGGCGGAAAGGATGGCGTCCGCCGGTTCCAACGGGTCGGCCGCGCCGTCGGCATTGCCGTCGACACCGAACTGTTCCCAGGTGCCGGGCAGGAACTGCATCATGCCGCGGGCACCCGCGCGGGACACCGCGTCGCGGTTGAACTTGCTCTCCACCCGGGCCTGGGCCGCGAGCTGGGCCGCGGTGAGGACACCGTAGACCGCCGCGGCGTTCTGGAAGAGGGGGATCAGGTCGCGCGGGACTCTTGACGCCGACCGGGAGGAGATACTCTCCCCACAGCTGGTGAGGACCGTGCTCAGGCAGGTCGCGGCCACGAGCAGGACCAGTATCTGCGGGGCGCCGCACGACGGGTGCCGCCGGGAGGCACCGCGTACCCGCCAGGACCGGCCGGGCCGGTGGTACGGGC
>NZ_CEVIVD010000055.1:1414-21092 GCF_982290655.1 Protofrankia sp. CiP1_Cm_nod3 | reverse complement strand
CGCGTCCACCACCCCATTGTGCTGGGTGGTCCGGCCGGCTGTACGGGCCCGGTAACACCGGTTGGTGCCAGCGGTTCGCATGGGATGTCCGCCGCCCCGCTCAGCCGGTCAGGTTGGCCCGCAGCGAGCGGAGCGCGTCGTCGGGCACGCCGGCGTGCCGGGCCCACCCGGCCGCGCCGCCCCAGGTGTCGTCGAGCGCGGTGAGGAAGCGGCTGATGACCTCCGGCCGGCAGCTCATGCCGTCCGCCCTGGCGCCGCTGCGGGCCCGGTCGTAGGTGGGACGCCTGGCCAGCCGGCGGTCCACCCGGTCGATCCGCTCGTTGCTCGCGACATAGTCGGCGATGACCGCGTCCCGTTCGACCCCGGCGATGTCGAGCACGACGGCGGCCAGCACGCCTGTGCGGTCCTTGCCCGCGGCGCAGTGGAACAGCGCCGGCAGGCGGCCGGGGTCCGCGAGCAGCCGCAGGGCGCCGGCGACCGCGTCGGGTGCCCCGCGCAGGTAGTCGAGGTAGTGCTCGACCCGGTCCTGCGAGGCGCGGTCGGCGACGATCAGGGGGTAGCGCGGGTCGTCGGCCATCACGAACTCGCCGGGGAGGAACGACAGGTTGTGGTAGGCGACATCCTCCTCCGCCAGCGGGCCGCGGCCCTCCCGGGCGATCTCCGCCGCGGCGCGCAGATCGAGGACCGTGCGCAGGCCATAGTTGTTACGTAACGTAACAACATCGTCCTTGGTCAGCTCCTGGACGGTGTCGGCGCGCAGCAGTTGTCCCGGCCGTGTCGACGCTCCGTCCCTGGTCGGTAGCCCGCCGAGATCCCGGACGTTGTCGGCGCCGACGAGACTGAACCAGCGATCCACGCGATGACGATAACCACTGGAATACCCCCACGAGTGGGGAACGCCTCATCCGCCCACCCGGCCGGCGCCCGTCCGCCCTGGTGAGGGCCTGGTGGGGGCTGGTGGACGCGCGCCGGCAGGCATCGGTCACAGGTCGTTGCCGACCACGCTCGGTGTCTCCGCCGCGCGCGGCCGGGTTTCCCGCTGCCGGGTTTCCCGCGGATGCGGCTCGGCGGGGTGTGGCAGGGCCGGGAGCGGCCTCGCGAGCTGGCGCAGCGTCGTGCGCAGCACCCCGGGATCCCCCCAGGGCGCGAGCGCGCGGACCTGCTGCCGGTCGATCGCCGGCGCGGACACGTACGAGATCAGGGGATGGTGGCGGCGGATGTCGCGCTCGTCGTCGTCGAAGAGGTCCTCGTGCAGCTTCTCCCCGGGGCCGAGCCCGGTGTAGACCACCTCGACCGGCCGCGGGCCGCGGCCGGCCAGCCGGCTGGCGACGTCGGCGATCCGCACCGGCCGGCCCATGTCGAGGACGAGGACGTCCCCGTTGCCGCCCAGGGCGCCGGCCTGGACGACGAGCTCCACCGCCTCCTCGACGGTCATGAAGTAGCGGGTGACGTCCGGGTGCGTGACCGTCAGCGGCCCGCCCGCGGCCAGCTGGCTGGCGAACACCCGCAGCACGGAGCCCTGGCTGCCCAGGACGTTGCCGAACCGCACGCTGACGAAGACCCCGCCGTGGGCGCGCGCGGACATCCCGGCGGTCAGCCGCTCGGTGATCCGCTTGGAGTAGCCCAGGACGCTGGTCGGGTTCGCGGCCTTGTCCGTCGAGATGTTGACGAACCGTTCGACGCCCACCGACACGGCGGCGTCCAGGACGGTCATCGTCCCCCACACGTTGGTCTTCACCGACTCGCCGGGGAAGCGTTCCAGCAGGGGCAGGTGTTTCAGCGCGGCGGCGTGGAAGACCACCTGCGGCCGGTACCGGGCGAACACGGCGTGGACGGCCTCGGCGTCGCGGATGTCGCACAGCACCACCGTCTCGTCGTCGGTGGCCGCCCGGCCGTGGATGGATATCTGGACCGCCCGCAGCGCGGACTCGTCCCGGTCCAGCATGACCAGCTCCTGGGGGCGGTAGGGGTACAGCTGCCGGCACAGCTGCGAGCCGATCGAGCCGCCGGCCCCGGTGACGAGCACCCGCCGGCCGGTGACGTAGCCGGCCACCGAGGCGACGTCGGTCTGGATCCGGTGGCGTCCCAGCAGGTCGGTGATGTCGATGTCGCGGATGTCCTGGACGCCGACCCGCCCGTCGATGAGGTCCGCGACGCGGGGGAGCACCTTGACGGTCAGGCCGGCGTCCTCGGCGAGATCGGTGATCTCCCGTAACAGCGCGGCGTCGGCGCTGGGGATGGCCACCAGCAGGGTGCGGGCGCCGGTCTGGCGGGCGACCGTGGCGATGGCCGCGCGCCCACCGCGCACCCGTACGCCGCCGAGCGCCAGGTTCCAGGTGCCCGGGTCGTCGTCGAGCAGGGCCACCGGGGTGTAGGGGCTGTCCGGGCTGCCCGACATCGACGCCAGCACCCGGTCGGCGCCCTCGCCCGCGCCGAAGACGATGACCGGTTCGCTGCCGGCCCGCTGCCGCCGCCGGCGGCGCTGCCCGGCCAGCCGCCACAGGTACCGGACGCCGAACATCAGGACGAGCCCGACCGCGCCCGCCAGTGGGAGGAGCCCGGCCGGCATCCCCTCGGAACGGCCGAGGGCGACGTCGACGACCACGGCCCCGGCCGTCGTGGTCGCGACCGCGCGGACCAGCGCCAGCACCTCGTCGAAGCCGCCGAAACGGTAGCGGCCCAGATAGAGGTGCCCGGCGGTGCCGGCGAAGTACAGCAGGCAGACCGCGACCGTTGTGATCATCCAGAATTCGCCGTCGGTCAGCGGGGACGAGCTGAAGCGGGCGAGGTAGGCGGCACCGAACCCGGTCACCAGGCAGGCGGCGTCGAGCCCGATCTGCAGCCCGACGTGCCGGCGCAGGCCGCCCCGCAGCAGCCGCTCCCACAGCGGCTGGTTCCACGGCGGCTGGTTCCACGGGGGGCGGCTCCACGGCGGCCGGACGCCCGGCGTCACCGGTGCGGCTCCCGGCTCGCCAACGGCATTCTGTTCGCGCATGACTCCATAGAGTAATAACTACGGATGGTGACTGTACAGATGTACATCGAGTATGTTGGTTGCTCAGAGTGTTGATATGATTACCGGAATACATCTCCGGGGAGGGCTGGTCCGCTGGTGGAACTTCGGGAGTACGTCAGAGCGCTGCGCCGGGGCTGGCCGCTCATCGTGGTCTGCGTCCTGCTCGGTGGCCTGTTCGCGGCGGCCGTCTCGTGGCGCCAGACGCCGGCCTACGCCGCCGTGACGACCATGGTGGTCACGTCGTCGGACACGACCGACAGCGCCGCGGCGGCCTATCAGGGCGGTCTGCTGTCCCAGCAGCGGGTCAAGTCCTACGCCGATCTGGTGGCCAGCGACCGGGTCGCCGCGGCCGTCGTCGACAGGCTGCACCTCGACGAGAGCCCGCAGCGGCTGCGCGGCCGCATCCAGGCGCAGACCGTCCCCGAGACCGTCCTGCTGCGGGCCGTGGTCACCGACACCGACCCCAACCGCGCCCAGCTGATCGCCGACACGGTCGGTGAGGTCTTCTCCCAGGCCATCGCGCAGATCGAGACCCCGTCCCCGGACAAGGCGCCGCTGGTCCGGGTGAGCGTGTGGGAGAAGGCGAAGACGCCGGCCAGGCCGGTATCGCCACGGCCCGTGCGGGCCGTCGCGTTCGGCGTGCTGGCCGGCCTGCTCGCCAGCGTCGCCGCGGCGGTGGTGCGGCAGCGGTTCGACACCAGGGTCGCCACGGCCGCCGACATCACCGCGGCGAGCGGGCTGGCGGTCCTGGGCACGATCGCCTTCGACGCGACCGGCGCCCAGTCTCCCCTGATCGCCGCTCAGGACGGGCACTCGACGAACGCCGAGGCGTTCCGGCAGCTGCGGACCAACCTGCGCTTCGTCGACGTGGACACCCCGCCGCGCACCATCCTGATCTCCAGCTCGATGCCCGACGAGGGCAAGACGACGACGGCCTGTAGCCTGGCGGTCGCCCTCGCGCAGGCCGGCGCCCGGGTGGCGCTGGTCGAGGGCGACCTGCGCAAGCCGTCCTTTGGCGACTGTCTCGGGGTGGAGACGGCGGCCGGCCTGACCTCCGTGCTGATCGGCACCGCCGGCCTCGACGACGTGCTGCTGCCCTGGGGCGACGTCGACGGCCGGCTGTACGTGCTGCCCAGCGGCCCGCTGCCGCCGAACCCCAGCGAACTGCTCGGATCCCGGGGGATGAGCGACCTGCTCGGCGAGCTGTCCGCCCGTTTCGACTTCGTCCTGATCGACACCCCGCCGTTGCTCCCGGTGACCGACGCGGCCGTGCTCGCGGCCCAGGCCGACGGTGCCGTGCTGATCGTGCGGGCCGGCCGGACCCGGCGCGAACAGGCGGTCAGGGCCGTGGACGCGCTGCGGCTGGTCGACGCCCGCATCCTGGGCGCCGTTCTCACCATGGTCCCGGTCAAGGGGCCGGACGCCGTCTACGACGCCTATCACGCCTACGGTGGCTACGCTCCGGCCGACTCGCCCCGGGCCTTCGAGGAGCGTCCGGCGCTCGTCCCGGCCGTGGCCCGTCCCGGTCGCCCGGGTGGCGGCCAGCCGGGAGCCGGCGGTCCGCGGGCCGAACTGAGAATCGCGGCACAGCACCAACCGTACGACGATCTCGCCGGCGGCCGCGACAGCTCCACGGCGAACGCGCGTGGCGACCGTGCCCCGCTGGGTGACCCGTTGCGTGACCCATTGCGAGACCAGCTGCGAGACCCGTATCGGGAGCGGCATCACCGGGCCGGTGGCACGACCGTGGCTCCGGCCGGCATCGGACTGGCCACCGAACGCCCGGCGGGCCTGACCGACGGCGCCCCGGCCGACGGCGCCCCGGCCGACGGCGCCCTGACCGACGGCGCCCCGGCCGACGGCGCCCTGACCGACGGCGCCCTGACCGACGGCGCCCTGACCGACGGCGCCCTGACCGACGGCGCCCTGACCGACGGCGCCCTGACCGACGACGCCCTGGCCGGCAGGCTGGCCGACGGCCGGGCGGACAGCCTGCCGGACGACGCGACGACACCGTTGACGCTCAACGCGCGGCCGGCCGGCTCCCACCGGCGCAAGCGCGGCCGGTGACACCGGCCGCCGTGGGCCGCGGACACGACGGGCCAGGATGCCGCCCACTGGGTGAAACCGACTGGACACCCAATGTTGTGGACACGGAGAGCAATAACACATATACTCTTCGTGTTCATGCGTCAACGGACTTGTCCGGAATCCGGGCAGGGGGAGTGCTTCCATGAGGTTTCGCACGTTCGCAGCCGCACTGCTTATGGGGGGTGGGCTGGCACTGAGCACGGCGGTGGATCCGGCGGCGGCCACATATACCGGCGCGCCCGTAGACCGTCCCGACAGCCCTGGCCCGCTCGGCGTAGCCACGGTCAGCGCACGGTCGGTGGCCGTTGGCGAGTCGGTGCTCTTCGGCGGCGGTGGTTTCGTCCCGGGCGCAACCATCACCGTACGGGTCAACGACGGCACGGCCGGTACGGCAACAGCGGATGACCAGGGCAGCTTCAGCCTGCGGCCGCCGGCCTTCACCGCGCCCGGCGACTACGTCATCACCGGCACCGGCCCGTTCGCGGCTGATCCCGGCCTCGGGCTCCCCGCGGGGCTCGCGCAGGGGCTGCCGGGTGGGTCACCGGAGGGGCTGCCGCAGCGCACGGTGGCCGCGACCGTGACCGTGACCGACCCGTCCGCCGTTCTCTCCACCGGTCTCGCCGCCACCGGTCTCGCCGCCACCGGGCTCGCCGCCACCGGGGATCCATCCGCTGACAGGGACGGCGACCCGCGTGTCGGGGTGGCCGTCGGCGGCTGGGGCAGCCCCGACGGCGGTGCCGGCGGCGAGGACGGCCCCCGCGGTGGCATCGGCGTCGCCTTCGGCGTCAGCGGTATCGGCGGTGACGGTGGTAACAGCGGCGGCGGCGACACGGAAGAGCCCGCGCCCGGTGGCGGCGGTGGCGTGGCCGTCCCGGTGGTGCTGCCCCCCGTGCCCGGTGGCGGCGACCCGGTGGCCGCCGGCCGGGAGCCGGTCCGCCCGGCCGGCCAGGAGTATCCCAGCACCGGGGGGCTGCCCTTCACCGGCGCCGAGACCGGCGCGATGGCGGCGATCGCCGCGGCGCTCGTCGGCGGCGGTGTGATCCTGCGGGTCGCGGCCCGTCGCCGCCGCCCGGGGACGACGCCCGACGAGCTCTGAGGTGAGGCGGGGCCGCCCGGCGCGCGCGGTGCGCCGGGCGGCCCGACGATCGTGTCCTGTCCGCTCGACTGGCTACGATGGGCCATCGGCGCCTGGCCGGCACATCCGGCATCCGCATCGCGCGCCGATGGAACGTCGATGGCGCGTCGTCCGCCGGGCAGGAAGGCTGGAATGAAGTCCGCTGAGATCGCGAGCCGCTGGCTGCGCTATTTTGCCGACCGGGGCCACACGGTCGTCCCGTCGGCCTCCCTCATCGCGGACGACCCCACCCTGCTGCTCGTCAACGCCGGGATGGTCCCGTTCAAGCCGTACTTCCTCGGCGAGGTCGCCCCGCCGTACACCCGGGCCACCAGCGTCCAGAAATGTGTGCGGACCACCGACATCGAGGAGGTCGGCCGTACCACCCGGCACGGCTCCTTCTTCCAGATGTGCGGGAACTTCTCCTTCGGGGACTACTTCAAGGAGACCGTGATCCCGCTGGCCTGGGAGCTGCTGACCACCCCGGTGGCCGACGGCGGCTACGGCCTGGCCGAGGACCGGCTGTGGGTGACGGTGTACCTCGACGACGACGAGGCGGCCGACATCTGGCACTCCAAGGTCGGCGTGCCCGCCGGCCGCATCCAGCGGCTCGGCATGGAGGACAACTTCTGGTCGATGGGCGTGCCGGGCCCGTGCGGGCCCTGCTCGGAGATCAACTACGACCGCGGTCCGGCGTTCGGCGCCGAGGGCGGCCCCGCGGTCAACGGCGAGCGGTACCTGGAGATCTGGAACCTCGTCTTCATGCAGTACATCCGCGGCGAGGGATCCTCGAAGAAGGACTACCCGATCCTCGGCGACCTGCCCTCGAGGAACATCGACACCGGCCTCGGGCTGGAGCGGCTCGCGGCCATCCTGCAGGGCGTCGACAACCTCTACGAGATCGACACCTCGCGGGTGATCCTCGACCGGGCGTCCGCGCTGACCGGCGCCCGCTACGGCGCCGAGCACCGTTCGGACGTCTCCCTGCGGGTGGTCGCCGACCACGTGCGCACCTCGGTGATGCTCATCGGTGACGGGGTGCTGCCCGGCAACGAGGGGCGCGGCTACGTGCTGCGCCGGATGATGCGCCGCGCCATCCGCAACATGCGCCTGCTCGGCGCCCATGACGCGACCATGCACGAGATGGTCGACGCCACCATCGAGGCGATGGGCCCGCAGTATCCGGAGCTTGTCACCGACCGCGTCCGGATCGACTCGGTCGCCACCGCCGAGGAGGCGGCCTTCCTCCAGACGCTGCGCACCGGCACGTCCATCTTCGATCTGGCCGCGAGCGAGACGAAGAAGGCCGGCGCCAGCGTCATCCCCGGCGAGCGGGTGTTCCAGCTGCACGACACCTACGGCTTCCCGGTCGACCTCACCCTGGAGATGGCGGCCGAGACGGGCCTGACCGTCGACGAGGAGGGCTTCCGCCGGCTCATGGCCGAGCAGCGGCAGCGCGCCAAGGCCGACGCCCGCGCGAAGAAGACCGGCCACGTCGACACCTCGGCGTACCGGGACGTGCTGGCGGCGGCCGGCCCGTCGGTGTTCACCGGATACGGCAGCGGCGCCGAGGAGGCGCGCGTACGGGGGCTGCTGGTCGGCGGCGCGGCGGCCCGCGAGGCCGCGCAGGGTGACGACGTCGAGATCGTGCTCGACCGGACGCCGTTCTACGCCGAAGGCGGTGGGCAGCTCGCCGACGCCGGTGTCATCCGGCTCGCCGACGGCACCGAGATCGAGATCCTCGACGTGCAGAAGCCGCTGCCCGACCTGATCGTCCACCGTGGCCGTGTGCGCACGGGGGGAGTCACTCTCGGCGCGGACGTCCAGGCGGAGATCGACCCGGCCCGGCGGGTGGCGATCTCGCGTTCCCACAGCGCCACCCACCTCACCCACCAGGCCCTGCGGGACGCCCTCGGCCCGACCGCCGCGCAGGCCGGCTCGGAGAACTCCCCCGGCCGGTTCCGCTTCGACTTCTCCTCGGTGGCCGCGGTACCGCCCTCGGTGCTCGCCGATGTGGAGGAGACCATCAACCAGGTGCTGACCGAGGACCTCGACGTCCGCGCCGAGGTCATGGACATCGACCAGGCGCGCCGGACCGGCGCGATCGCCATGTTCGGCGAGAAGTACGGCGAGCGGGTCCGGGTCGTCTCCATCGGGGACTACTCCCGCGAGCTCTGCGGCGGCACGCATGTCCGCCGCTCCGGTCAGCTCGGCCTGGTCAAGCTGCTGGGGGAGGCCTCGGTCGGGGCCGGGGTGCGGCGGGTGGAGGCCCTCGTCGGCCTGGACGCCTACCGCTACCTGGCCCGGGAGGCCGTGCTCGTCTCACAGGTCACCGAGGTGCTCAAGGCCCCGCGGGCGGACGTGCCCGAGCGGCTGTCCCAGGTGCTCGGCCGGCTGCGGGAGGCCGAGAAGGAGCTGGAGAAGCTGCGGGCCGCGCAGGTGCTGGCCATCGCGGGCGATCTCGCCCGGGCGGCCGAGGACGTCGGCGGGACCGCGCTGGTCACCCACCGGGCGCCTGACGGCACCGGCGCGGACGACCTGCGCAAGCTCGTCGTCGACATCCGTGGCCGGGTGCCGGCGGACCGCCCGGCCGTCGTCGCGGCCGCGGCCGCGGCCGGTGGGCGCCCGGTCATCGTGGTGGCCACCAACGGCCCGGCGCGGGAACGCGGGATCCGGGCCGGGGAGCTCGTCCGCGGCGCCGCGAAGATCCTCGGTGGTGGCGGCGGCGGCAAGGACGACCTCGCCCAGGGCGGCGGCAGCAGCCCGGACGCCATCGCGGACGCGCTGGCCGGCGTCCGGCAGGCGGTGGCCCAGCGGCAGGCGGTTGTCAACGGCTGACACGGCCCCGCGGAGTGGGTGATTCGTCCCTTCCGAGGTGAACGTCACAGCCGGAAACTCGGATCGGGTCTCCTTCGTTCTTCAGGGTGCAACAACTAGTTACTGCACGTGATGGCCCCGCCAGTGGCAGGGCCATCACCGACAGGGCTTGGACTGGCGGTCGGGTGCGGGCGGGCGCCGCCCACGGGCTGGCTTCGACAGGGGCGCGGCCCTCTTCGGCGACCCCTTCGAAGCCGTTCCATCGCGACAGCCCTGTCCGGTGCCGACCCGACCCCGAGGAGCGTCGCGTGACCGTCTCAGACATCCCGTCGTCACCATCTGCATCATCGTCATCACAGCACAGCCATTCGCCGCCCGGTGCGCCGGAAGGCGCCGGGCACGGCCGGGCCCGCCGGCGCCCGCTCGTGCCCGCTACCTTCCGGCCCGACCTGCAGGCGTCGCTGGTGGTGTTCCTGGTCGCGATGCCGCTGTCGCTGGGCATCGCGGTCGCCTCGGGCGCGCCGGTCGCCGCCGGCCTCATCGCCGCCGTGGTCGGCGGCATCGTCGCCGGCCTGCTCGGCGGCGCGCCGTTGCAGGTCAGCGGTCCCGCGGCGGGGCTGACGGTCATCGTCGCGGGCCTGGTGTCCAGCTACGGCTGGCAGGTCACCTGCGCGATAACCGCCGCCGCGGGCGTGGTGCAGATCCTGTTCGCGGTCAGCCGCGTCGCCCGCGCGGCGGTCGCGGTCTCACCCGCGATCGTGCACGGCATGCTCGGCGGCATCGGGCTGACCATCGTCTTCGGGCAGCTGCATGTCGTGCTCGGCGGCGAACCGGAAAGCCACGCCCTGGACAACATCGCGACGCTGCCCGGTCAGATCATCGACAACCACAACGCCGCGACGCTGATCGGTGTCGTGACGATGGCGATCATCCTGCTGTGGCCCCGGTTGTCCAAGGTGCTGCCCAGGCAGGTGCGGGCGATTCCCGCGCCGCTGGCCGCGGTCACCGTCGGGACCGCCGTCGCCGCCGCGTTCCACCTCGACCTGCCCCGGGTCGACCTGCCCGGCTCGATCCTCGGCTCGCTGTCGCTGCCGCGGTTCCCGGACGCCGCCTGGGGCGGGATCATAGTCGGCGTCCTCGCCGTCGCCGTCGTCGCGAGCGTCGAATCCCTGCTGTCGGCGGTCGCGGTGGAGAAGCTCCCCGGCGCGCGCCGTCCCGGACAGCGCCCGATCAGCCTCAACCGTGAGCTGTTCGGCCAGGGATCGGCCAACATCCTCTCGGGCCTCGCCGGCGGACTGCCGGTCACCGGTGTCATCGTCCGTAGTTCCACCAACGTCGCCGCCGGGGCGAGGACGCGGGCGTCGGCCGTCCTGCACGGCGTGTGGGTGCTGCTGTTCGCGGTGTTCCTCGGCGGGGTGGTCGAGTGGATTCCCCTGGCGGCCCTGGCCGGGCTGCTGGTGGTCGTGGGGATCCGGCTGGTCGACATCTCCCATCTGCGCCATGTGCGCCGGCACGGCGAGCTGCCCGTGTACGTCGTCACCCTGGTCGGTGTCGTCGCTCTCGACCTGCTGCAGGGCGTCGCGCTCGGCCTGGTCACCGCGCTCGGCCTGATCCTGCGCCGGGTGCTGTGGTCCAACATCCACCTGGTCCGCTCCGGCGAGCTGTGGCAGGTGGAGGTCGAGGGGACCCTGAGCTTCGTCTCCCTGTCCCGGCTGTCCCGGATCCTCGGCCGGATCCCCCCGGGCGCGCCCGTGCTGATCGAGCTCGTGGTGGACTATCTCGACCACGCGGCGTTCGAGCATCTGCACTCCTGGTGCACCGACCACGAGCGGAGCGGGGGGAGCGTGACGGTCGACGAGATCGGTCACGCCTGGTTCCGGCCCGCCCAGGACGCTCCGGCCGGCCGGCGCCGCACCGTCGTCCCGCACCTGCCCCGCTGGTTCGCCCCCTGGTCGCAGTGGCAGGAGCTGGCCGCCGCGCACACCGGCTCCCAGGATGTCGGCTCCCAGGATGCCGGCTCCCGTGACACCGGCCCGCGGGACGCCGGCATCCAGAGCGGTCATCAGGCCGATGCCTCCCCGGCGGCCGGTCCCGTGCGGACGGCCGGAACAGGTACCGACGGCCGCGGGCTCGCGGCTGGTCACGCGCATCCCGTCAGCACGATGCTCGTCGGCGTGGCCGAGTTCCACCGCCGGGCCGCCCCGCTGCTGCGTGACACCCTCGGCGGGCTCGCCGAGGCGCAGCGCCCCAGCGCGTTGTTCCTGACGTGCGCCGACTCCCGGGTGGTGCCAAACATCATCACCAGTAGCGGCCCCGGTGATCTCTTCACTATCCGTAACGTCGGTAATCTCGTCCCGCCTGGCGCCTCCGAGCCGAGCGCCAGCATCGCGCCGGGCAGCGACCTGTCCGTGACGGCCGCGCTGGACTACGCCGTCAGCGTCCTGAAGGTTCCCTCGATCGTGGTGTGCGGGCATTCCGGGTGCGGCGCGATGCACGCACTGCTCTCCGGCGACCTCGACGACGAGCCGGACTCCGCGCTGGCGGGGTGGCTGACCCATGCCCGCGGGGCGCTGGCGCGCATGCCGCTGCCGGGTACGGAGGGACTGTCCCCGCTGGAGCAGCTGGGCCGGGCGAACGTCGTCCAGCAGCTGGAGCACCTGCGCGCCCATCCCGCCGTACGGGACGCCCTGGAGCAGGGCCGGCTGCAGCTCGTCGGCCTCTACTTCGACATCTCCGTCGCGTACACCTGGGTGCTCGACGAGGAGTCGGGCTACTTCGTCGACCCCTCGGAGGTGCTGACCGTGGTCGCGCCGCATCGCCGCCGGGCCTCCCGCCGCTGGGACGCGCCGGCCTCGGCGGCCTCGACCGGCCCGACGACCGGCCCGTCCACGGCGCATCCGCCGTCGGCGCCGCACACCCGAGGGCCCGGAAAAACGCTCCTCGACGGCCATCGCGGCCGTCGCCGCCGTGGCACCCCGGCCTGAACGGTGAAATCGAGGTAAAGCACGGTGACATCGAGGTAAGACATACGGCCTTCCGCGGGAAGGCCGCGGTCGGCCGGTGGGCCTTCTTCCGCGGGAAGGCCGCCGGCCGACCGGGCCCTTGTACCGGTTTCGTGCGGGCCGTCGACCCTGACGAACGTCCCGGCCCGTAATCGATACTGGATGGTATGCGTATTGTGGTGTTCGGCAGCGGAGCGATAGGAACGCTGCACGCCTGGGCGCTGTCACGGGCCGGGCATGACGTGAGCATGCTGGTCCGTCCGGAACAGCTGGCCCGCTGGTCCGACGGGATCAGCCTGCGAATTCTCGATGTGCGGGGCAGACGTCGCCGGGAGGTCGTCGAAGGCTTCCGCCCGCGCGTCGTCACCGAGCTGCGCCCCGCGGACGGAACCGACCTGGTCGTGCTCGCCGTCCGGCACACCCAGACCCCGGACGTCCTGCCGGAGCTGGCGCGCAGCCTCGGCTCCGCCACCGTGCTGTTCCTGAACAACAACTGGCGCGGCCTTGACCTGATAGACGCCCACCTGGGCAAGGACCAGTACGTGCTGGGCGCGCCACGCGGTGGCGGCGGCATCATCGACAACATCCTCGACGGTGCGCTCGAGGGCGGGATCATGCTCGGGTCGAGCGTGTCCGGGCACGCGCTGTACGGCCCGGCGACCGACACCGCCGAGCAGAACCTGGGCCGTCTCGTGGCGCTGTTCGCCGAGGCCGGTTTCCGGCCGGAAATCCATCCCAACATGGAACACTGGCTGTGGGTGCATTTCGCGAGCACCGCCGCGTGGATATGCGGTGCCGCCCGCGCCCGCGGTTTCGAGCCGTTCACCCGGAGCAACCGGGCGGTTTATGACGCGCTGCACGCCGGCCGCGAGGCCATGCAGATCTGCGCGGTGCGCGGCGCCGACGTGCGTATCGCGCAGGATGCGCGGCCGTTCCTGCTGCCGCCGTCCACCGTCACCCCGGCGGTCCGGCTTATGCTCCGTGGCGAACTGCTCCAGCGCGTTTCGGTGAATCACGGCCGGTACGCTCCGGTGGACCTCTACGAGATCTATGACGATCTCGTACGCACGGGGGAGCGGCTCGATATCCCCATACCCTGTCTGTTGTCCTACCGCGCCGACGTGGAACGGATGGTGGAACTCGCCCCCAGCCTGTGACCGGCACACCCACCGCTCATCGGAACCGGTTGGCGACGAGGGCGGCGACCGGGGGGATGAGCGCGGCGACGAGCATCATCGCCAGCGCCGCGGGCACCGACACCAGCCGGACCACACTGCCGGCGAGCACGAACAGCGTGACGCAGACGGCCATCATCGCCAGATACCGACGGCGGGCCCCTCGTTCCGCCTGCCCAGCCTGCCCAGCCTGCCCAGCCTGCCCAGCCTGCCCAGCCTGCCCCGACATGCCACCGGCCGCCCGGCCGGGCACGGGGTGGGCGCGCACGCGCCGGTCGTAATCACGCCGCCGCTCGGGATCGCCCAGTACCTCGTACGCCCTGCGGACCTGCCGGAAGGCGTGCTCGCTACCACCGGTGTCCGGATGGGTGCGCCGAGCCGCCCGCCGGTAGGCGGCCACGATCTGGGCCTGGGAGGCTGCCGGCGGCACACCGAGGACGTCGTAGAGTGAGAGCGGCGCCACGAGTCATCTCATACCCGGCCAGCGCGCCTGATCCCGGAGGTCACATGGATCTGCAGCTCGCCGGGCGGGTCGTCCTCGTCACCGGGGGCTCCGACGGGCTGGGGGCGGCCGTCGCGCGTGCCCTCGTCGCCGAGCGGGCGCGGGTGGCGATCTGCGCCCGTGACGAGGCCCGCCTGAAGCTCACCGCGGACGAGCTGCGCGCCGCCGGCGGGGACGTCCTTGCCGTACCGGCGGACGTCACCGACGTCGACGCGCTGGACCGTTTCGTCACCGCGGCCCACAGCCGGTGGGGCCGGGTGGACGCGATCGTCAACAACGCCGGCCGGTCCGCGGGCGGGGAACTGGCCGCCGTCACCGACCAGCAGTGGCAGGACGACCTGGAGCTGAAGCTGTTCGCGGCGATCCGGCTGTCCCGGCTGGCGCTCGACCAGCTGCGCGCCTCGGACGCCGCGGCGGTGGTCAACGTGCTCGCGACGGCGGCGAAGGCACCGCCGGCGGCGTCGCTGCCGTCCTCGGTGTCCCGGGCCGCCGGGCTGGCGCTGACCAAGGCGCTCGCCGGCGAGTGGGGCCCGCACGGGATCCGGGTCAACGCGGTGCTGGTCGGCCTGGTCGAAAGCGGCCAGTGGGAACGGCGGGCCGCCACCACCGGCACCCCCGTCCGGGCGTTGTACGAACGGATGGCGCGTGACGCGCGGATACCGCTGGGCCGCGTCGGCCGGGCTACGGAGTTCGCCGACGTCGTGACCTTCCTGCTCTCGCCGCGCAGCTCCTACGTGACCGGGACCGCGCTCAACGTCGACGGCGGCCTGTCCCCGGTGGTGTGACCACCCCGCCGGCCGGCGGCGCTGTCAGCCGGTGGCGATGAGGACGGCGGCGACGACCACCCCGAGGACGGTCACGGTCGCGCGCAGCGCGGCGGCCGGCAGCAGCCGGGCGGCCCGCGCGCCGAGCACCCCGCCGACGCCGGAGGCCAGCAGCAGGACGGCGGCGAACCCCCAGGCGACCCGCGCGCTCACCACGAACACGGCGATGCCCACCGCGTTGACACCGAACGACAGCAGGGTCTTGGACGCGTTCGTGCGCTGGAGGCCGTCCGGCATGAGGATGCCCAGGACGCCGAGCAGCAGCACGCCGAGGCCCGCGCCGAAATAGCAGCCGTAGGCCCCGGCCACGAACACCCCGGCCCGGGTCGGCCAGGTCACAGCCACCCCACAACCACCCCGTCGCCGGGCCACTGCCTGCCCGCTGGCCCGTCGCCGGGCCACGATGGCGGCCAGTCGCGGCTGGCCGGCGAGCAGCAGGCAGGCCACCAGCACCAGGTAGGGAACGACCACCCGGAAGGAGCCCGCCGGGGCGGCCAGCAGCACGACCGCCCCGGCCAGCCCGCCGAGCAGCGCCGGGCCGGCCAGCGCCCGCAGCCGGGCGGCCTGCCCGGTCAGCTCCCGGCGGTAGCCGAACGCGCCCCCGGCGTATCCGGTGACCAGCCCGACCGAGCAGGTGACGTTCGCGGTGAGCGCGGGCATCCCGGTGGCGAGCAGCGCCGGGAATACGATCAGGGTCCCGCCGCCGGCCACCGCGTTCACCGCTCCGGCCAGCAGGCCGGCGGCCGCGACGCCCACGGTGTCCAGGACTCCCATGACACGCACGCTCTCACGGCCATACCCGCGGCAGGCCGCCGTTCTCCTCGTCCGGACATGTGCTCTTCTCGTCCGGACGGGTGCTCTTCGGCTACACAGGTGGGGTGGCTGCTTCCGAGACGTTGAGGATCACAGGCCCGGTGCTGGTCGGCCCCGAGGAGGTCCGGGACGGGCTGTGGGCCGTGGACGGCAGGATCACGTTCACGGCCCCGACCGGCGCCCGCGCCGCCGGCGCGCGCACGGTGCCGGGCTGGGTGCTGCCCGGCCTGGTGGACGCGCACTGCCATGTGGGGCTGGACGCCCACGGCGCGGTCGACCGGGACACCGCCGAGCGGCAGATCCGCACCGACCGGGACGCGGGCACGCTGCTGATCCGGGACGCGGGCTCGCCCGCGGACACCCGCTGGGTGGACGACCGCGAGGACCTGCCCCGGCTGGTCCGGGCCGGCCGCCACATCGCCCGGACGAAACGGTACATCCGTAACTACGCCGTGGAGATCGAGCCGGCGGAGCTGGCCGCCACCGTCACCGAGCAGGCCCGCCGGGGCGACGGCTGGGTGAAGATCGTCGGTGACTGGATCGACCGGGGCACCGGGGATCTCGCCGCCTGCTGGCCGCGTCAGGCGGCCGAGGCCGCGATCGCGGCGGCCCATGCCGCCGGCGCCCGGGTCACCGCGCACTGCTTCGCCGAGGACTCCCTCGCCGACCTGGTCGAGGCCGGGATCGACTGCGTCGAGCACGCGAGCGGGCTGACCGCCGAGACGATCCCCCTCTTCGTCGAGCGCGGCGTCGCCATCGTGCCGACCCTGGTCAACATCGCCACCTTCGAGGGCATCGCCGCCGGGGCGGCGGAGAAGTTCCCCGCCTACAGCGCGCACATGCGGGCGTTGCACGCCCGCCGCTACGACACCGTCCGCCAGGCGTACGAGGCGGGCATCCCGATCTATGTCGGCACGGATGCCGGCGGGTCGCTGCCGCACGGCCTTGTCGCGGACGAGGTCGCCGAGCTGGTCCGGGCCGGGCTGCCCCCGGTGGCGGCCCTGTCGGCGGCGACCTGGGCCGCGCGCGCCTGGCTCGGTTTCGCCGGGCTGGCCGAGGGGGCGCCGGCGGATCTCGTCGTCTGTTCGGAGGACCCGCGGGTGGACGTCCGGACGCTCGCCGAGCCGTTGCTGGTCGTCGTGCGTGGCCGGGTGGTGGCGGGCAGGGGCGCATGACGCAGGCGTCCGGGCAGCCGGTGGAAGTACGTTTCCGAGGTCGGGTTCCCGACGTGGGCAAAGCCGTGTTCTCGGGCACAACATCGGGAAGAAGAAGCCCGGCGCAACCACGTCGAAGGAGTTCTCCGATGCTCACACGCCCCCGGTGGACGCACGTGGCCCTCCCGTCCAGCGATATCGACGCCTCGATCGACTTCTATACGAGGATGACTCCGCTCGTGGTGGTCGCGACCCGTCAGGACGTCGCCGGCCGCAGCGCGTGGCTGTCCAACGACCGGCAGTGGCAGGACCCGTTCGTGCTGGTCCTGGCCGAGTTCAACGCCGAGCGTGGGCACCGGCAGCCGACGATGACCCCGTTCGCGCACATCGGGATCGAGGTGACGCAACGCGCCGAGATAGACGCGATCGCCGACCGGGCGAGAGCCGCGGGCTGCCTGCACTGGGAGCCGCAGGACCTGCCCGACCCGGTCGGCTACGTCTGCGCGGTGACCGACCCGGACGGGAACGTGATCGAGTTCAGCCACAACCAGAAGGTGTTCCAGACCATCCGCGAGCTGTGGGGCCCCGCCGCGCGCGCCCACAGCAACGGTGTCAGATAAGCCACCAGCCGGCCGCCAGGCAGCCGGAGCCGGTAGCGTCCGGGACTTGTGGCGAGACCCGGGCACAAGGAGAGGCATTACGGTGGGCGGCTGGGCTGGCTGCGCGCCGCGGTGCTCGGCGCGAACGACGGGCTGGTGTCGACGGCGAGCCTGATGCTCGGGGTGGCCGCCTCGTCGGCGTCCCGGACGGCCGTGCTGACCGCGGGCCTTGCCGGGCTGGTCGCCGGGGCGGCGTCGATGGCCGCCGGGGAGTTCGTCTCGGTGAGCTCCCAGAAGGACGCCGAACGCGAGGACCTGGCCACCGAGGCCGCGGAGCTCGCGACCGACCCCGACGCGGAGCTGGAGGAGCTGGCCGGTATCTACGTCCAGCGCGGGCTGAGCCCCCGGCTCGCGCGGGAGGTGGCCGTGGAGCTCAGCCGCACCGACCCCCTCGCCGCGCACGCCCGTGACGAGCTCGGCCAGTCGCCGCAGAGCGCCGCCCGCCCGGCGCAGGCCGCCGGGGCTTCGGCGCTGAGCTTCGCCGTGGGCGCGGCGCTCCCGCTGGTGGCACTGCTCGCCAGCTCCGGCACGGCCAGGGCCGTGTTACTGGTTGTGATCACCGAGGTGGGGCTGGCGCTGCTCGGCGTCACCGGCGCCGCGCTCGGCGGCGCGAGGCGGGCGCGGGCGGCGGTCCGCGTCGTTCTCGGCGGATCGGCCGCCATGGCCGTGACGGCCGCGGTGGGCGCCCTCGTCGGCACCACCATCGGCTGAGCCCATGGCGGCTGGGCCCGGTGGCGGCGCCTGTTCCGTCCGCGACGATCACCTGGTGTGGTCGCGCTGATGCACGACAGGAGCGCTGCCGGCTAAAGTGCTGGTTATGGCAGGACAGACCCGGCAGGGACGGTATGCGCAGGAGGAACGGCGGGAGCTCAGTGACCTCCTGCTGGAGCTCGGTCCCGACCAGCCGACGCTGTGCACCGGTTGGACCACTCGCGACCTGGCCGCCCACCTGGTCGCCCGGGACCGCAAGCCGCAGACGCTGCCCGGGCTCGCGATACCGCAACTGCACAAGATCACCGAGCGCGTCGAACGGGCCACCAGGGAGTCGCACTCCTATGAGGATCTTGTCGCGCTGGTCCGCAAGGGCGCGCCGGTATGGCACCCGGCCCACGTCGCGCTGGTGGACGAGATGATCAACCATGTCGAGTACTTCGTCCACCACGAGGACGTCCGGCGGGCGCAGCCGGACTGGAAGCCGCGGGATCTCGACGTCGCCGAGCGGGACAAACTGTGGAAGGCGCTGAAGATGGTCGGCAAGCTCGGCGTCCGCAAGTCCCCGGTCGGCGTCGTGGCGGAGCGTACCGACGGGGAGGGACGGCAGGTGCTGCGCTCCGGCGGCCGGCAGGTCGTGCTTGCCGGCGCGGCCCCCGAACTGCTGCTCTACGCCTTCAACCGCCGGGAGCAGGCCCTCGTGGACATCCGCGGCGACGACACGGCCATCGCCGACTTCCGGGCCGCCCCCTCCGGCCTGTAAGTCAGTCCCCGTCCGCGTAGAGATCCTTGAACGGCCAGGGCCGGATCGTCGATGTTCCAGAAACGCGTGGCCAGCGGATAGTCGAACGGGCGTACCACCAGTTCGAGACCGGCTCTCCCGCACAGCGGGGCGTTGCAGGCGAGCATCTTTCCCATCACCGACATGGCCGAGCCGCACAACAGGAGCGCGATGCTGTTGCCACCGGAGACCGCCCGGTCGATCTCCCGCTGAAGAATCGACGGGAGCTCGGGGGACACTGTGCTCAGATACGGGAATTCGTCGATCACAACTGGTCCGGGCCGGCCGCCGGCCACCGAGAACAGGTGGACGATCGCTTCGTCCCAGTTGGCGAACCGCTGGGGCACCGGCGTACGTGTGTGCTCGGCCAGAGCCTCGGCGAAGAGGCGCAGCGACTCCGCCTGCGTCGCCCGGGTGGCCCCGAAGTACAGGCCCGGTGTCTGGCGGGCAAGAGCCTCCAGCAGGAAGGTCTTCCCCTGGCGCCGCCGCCCGCTGACCACGCCTGGTTACGACACGAACTTCCAGATGGCGCTCTCCGGAAGCGGCGGCAGCGTGGGCAGGTCCTCTTCGTCCCAGGTTTCGAAGAGAAGGTCGATTGCCCGGGCCAGGGAGACCGTCTCGCCGCGGTACAGCTTCAGTACCGATTCCTCGTACTGCCTGGCGAGTGAGGGTGCGGCCAGCTCCTCGTGGACGAGCAGGTCGAACTCGACGATATCGGTCCTGGTCGTGCGCACGGAACGGATCCGATGGGCCTCGTTCTGATCCACCTGCCCGAGTTCCCACAGGCAGCGCGCCAAAGTGGACATGTCGACGCGGAAGGCGCTTGCGGCCCTGACCACGGCGGTGCGAAGGTCATCGCCGCGCTCCCGCAGTTCGGCCCAGGTGCGGTGCAGCCCGGCCGCGGGCAGCAGGACGGCTCGGGCGAACCGGTCGAGCCGGGTTTCCCATGCGTTGTCGTCGTCCTGCTCGGCGATGCGCCAGTCGACCGTGTATTCGTCGGCGAACAGATAGTGGCCCAG
>NZ_CEVIVD010000055.1:0-1100 GCF_982290655.1 Protofrankia sp. CiP1_Cm_nod3 | reverse complement strand
TTCGTGCGCGAGAGCCAGCCGCCGCCGCCCTACCCGGAGGTGACCGTTGACGATGGCGATGCCGCCGCGGGCCAGCAGGATCGACGCGGCGTCCGCGGCGTCCGGCCCCAGATCGAAGGAGAAGGCCACAGGAAGGGCTCGGCGCCGTCAAGACCGAGAAGCTGGCGTACCTGTGAGGCACAGCGTTCCGTCTGGATGCCTCCGCCTGCCCGGCTGGTCGGCTGGTCGGCTTCCTGCCCCGACCTACGCCCCGCGGAACACGAGTGGGGGAGCCGCTACCGGAGGGCGGGCCGGGCCGTGGCATCAAGATGATCGAGTAGTTTCACGATGTTCTCCGCTGGGACGGGGGTCCAGTCCCAGACGTCCACGCCTACGTTGATCTGCCGGTCGTGGATCTGCCAGGCGTCGTGTACGTGCCCGCACAGCAGCGGGCGGCCGTCGTCCTCGGGGCGGCGGTCGGCGTAGCGGTCATGCTCCGTGTGGTCGCCGTGGTACGGGAAGTGCGCCAGCGTGACGAGATGGCCGCCGACGCGGTGGTCCCGCACGACTCCGTCCGCGTGGACGCGGGCGAAACCCGCGTCGATGTAACGCTGGACCTGGCCGGTGTGCCGGCGGTGCCCGGACCAGCAGGCATCGTGATTTCCCGCGACGAGAATCTTGTGGCCGTTCAGCCCGGCGACCGGGCCGAGTTTCGTCGGTGTCAGGGAGACGTCCCCGAGAACCCACACCGTGTCCCCGGGCGCCACGACGGCATTCCACCGCCGCACCAGGCCGGCGTTCATCGTCTCGACGTCGGGCCAGGGGCGGGAGGCATAGGCCAGAATGTTCGTGTGGCCGAAGTGGAGATCAGCCGTGTACCACGTCGTCACAGCTTTCCTCTTCTGTGCTTCTCGCACTGTCGCGATCGGTTCCTTGTATCTGGGCCGGTGTTTCTCCGGCCTGGTCGTCCGCCAGCCGTACACGGTGAAGCCGGCATTTTCTCACTCGTCGGCTGGCACTCGTCGGGTGTCAGCCGGCCATGACGGATGAATCAATCATAGCGGACGCCGGCCGCCAACGGCCATGGGCCGCCCGTCGGCGGACGGCCGCCGGTGGTGCTT
>NZ_CEVIVD010000054.1:27995-31983 GCF_982290655.1 Protofrankia sp. CiP1_Cm_nod3 | reverse complement strand
CCAACTCCTGCTGCTACTCAGACAGAGCGCGGCCAACACCGACCGCCGGCGCGTTCTCGACCTCGGTGACGCAAACTCCCTCGTCGAACTGGGCACCTTCAACGATCTTGTTCACAACCACCGGGCAGCCGACAGCCTGTCGTTCACCATCAGTTGGACCGGCGAAAGAACCGACCTCCTCGAAGGCTTCATCCTCCTGGACGACTACTATGCCCCACTGCACTTCGACGCGAAGATCATACAGGCCCCCGACGGACCACTTGCCGTCGACAACTTCGGCTACTCGATCGCGAACGAGTATTTCTCGGTGAATCGGAACGGACCGGACTCCTACCGCCTGCACAGCGTCAGCCACAGCGAAAGACACAATCTCGGAGTTCCGACAAGATTCTATGGATTCCCGGAACTCGACGATATCCCACCCACCGAGATAAACGCACTCGGCGGTCTGGAATACGAGTTCGAACGAGCCCTGGCCAAGATCTCATACGTCGGCCCGATGCGGGAGAACCCGAGAAGAAGCTACCTGTGGACGGGCACCGTCCCGTCCGATGTCGGGAAGAAGGGCGAGCGGGCGGTCGAGGCGCTGCTGGCCGCACAGATAACCGCCGGCTCCGTCTCGGGCCCGGTGCGGGACGGCAGCGGCGCGTCCCTACCGGAACAGGTCGGGCGCTGGCTGCGGGACATGAAGGTCATCCATTCGTTCGAACTGCGGGAGCTCGTCGCGGGACGGCGGATATTCGAGCTGGTGGTGCGGACACGGCCTGACTCCCCCGAGGTACTGCTGACCGACGTCGGATTCGGTGTCTCCCAGATCCTCCCCGTGCTCGTCCAGTCGTATTATGCCGAGAGAAGCGGCACGGTCATCTTCGAGCAGCCCGAGATCCACCTGCATCCGAGCGTCCAGTCACAGCTGGCCGACGTTTTCATCGACGCCGCGCGGACGCAGGGCGTTCAGTTCCTGATCGAAAGCCACAGCGAACATCTGCTACGGCGGTTGCAGCGTCGCCTTGCCGAGGGAGTCGTGACCGCTGGCGACGTAGCGCTCTACTTCGTGGAGTACGGCCCGGACGGATCGGTGCTACGAGAGCTGGAGCTGGACGAGACCGGCAATATCAGGAACTGGCCCGACGGATTCTTCGGGGACGACTTCAGCGACATCGCGACGGTCGCGCGCCTGTCTGCCGAGCATCGGCTGCGCACAGCCCGCGGAGGCACGGATGCCTGACCACGACCCGGCGTCTGGCAGCCGACGCCGGAACATGTCGTCGGCACGGGCGTCGCCATCGTGGCCAACGGCCGTGACGAATGGCCGGCGGAATGCGAGCTGGCCTGCATCGGCCTGTTACAGGACCTGGTCGCCCACGGCGGAATCGTGCTGGACACGCTCGGTCTCATCACAGCTGAATATGCCAGGCATCTGAACTTCTCCGGCCAGCCCGGCATCGGCGACGCCTTCTTTCGCTGGGCGCAGAACAACCAGTACAACGAGGCATGCTGCAGCCGGGTCGAGATCACACCGGACGCCGAAGGAAATTTTCTGGAATTCCCGGACGACGCCGCTCTCGCCGACTTCGATCCGTCCGACCGCAAGTTCGTGGCGACAGCCGCCGCACACGGCGGAGCTCGTATCGCGGTCGGCACGGACAGCGACTGGTGGCACCATCGGGATGCCCTCACGGCGGCCGGCATCCCGATAGCGTTCCTGTGCGAGAAATACTTCCGGGAAAAATATCGAAACGGCCGACGATAGCGGGCCCTGGCAACGGCCGGCCTCGGTCCGGGGCTGCCGCGGCCGTCGGGGTCAGTTGGCGCGGCGGCGGGAGCGGAGCTTCTCCCGCTCGGCCGCGGTCAGCGCGACCTTGCGCAGCCGGACCGGGCCGGGGGTGACCTCGACGCACTCGTCCTCGCGGCAGAACTCCAGCGCCTGCTCGAGGGAGAGCTGCCGGTGCGGGGTCAGCCGCACCAGTTCGTCCCCGGTGGACGAACGCATGTTGGTCAGCTTCTTCTCCTTGGTGGGGTTGACGTCCATGTCGTCCGCGCGGGAGTTCTCCCCGACGATCATGCCCTCGTAGACGTCGGTGGTTGGCCCGATGAACAGGGTGCCGCGCTCCCCCAGGTTGTACAGGGCGTAGGCGGTCGCCACGCCGGCGCGGTCGGCCACCATCGACCCCGTCGCCCGGGTGCGCAACTCGCCGAACCACGGCTCGTAGGAGTCGAAGACGTGGTGCATGAGCCCGGTGCCGCGGGTCTCGGTCAGGAACTCGGTGCGGAAGCCGATCAGCCCCCGGGCCGGCACCCGGTATTCCATCCGGATCCAGCCGGTGCCGTGGTTGATCATCTGCTCGAGGCGTCCCTTGCGGACCGCCAGCAGCTGGGTGAGCGTCCCGAGGTACTCGTCGGGAGCGTCGATGGTGAGCCGCTCGACCGGTTCGTGCCGCTTGCCGTCGATCTCCCTGGTGACGACCTGCGGCTTGCCGACGGTCAGCTCGAAGCCCTCCCGGCGCATCAGCTCCACCAGGATCGCCAGCGCCAGCTCGCCGCGGCCCTGGACCTCCCAGGTGTCCGGCCGCTGCGTCGGCAGCACCCGGATGGAGACGTTGCCGACCAGCTCGGCGTCCAGCCGGTTGCGCAGCAGCCGCGCGGTCAACTTCGTGCCGGACCTGCCGGCGAGCGGGGAGGTGTTGATGCCGATCGTCATGCTGATCGACGGCTCGTCCACGGTGATGACGGGCAGCGGCCGGGGGTCGTCCGGGTCGGCCAGCGTCTCGCCGATCATGATGTCGGGGATGCCGGCGACGGCGATGATGTCGCCGGGCCCCGCCTGCTCGCCCGGCACCCGCTCCAGCGCCTTCGTGACCAGCAGCTCGGTGATCTTTACCCGGTCGACGCGGCCGTCGGCGCGGCACAGCGCGGTGGTCTGCCCGCGCCGCAGCGTCCCGTTGTGGATGCGGCACAGCGCCAGCCGCCCGAGGTAGGGCGACGCGTCGAGGTTGGTGACCAGCGCCTGCAGGGGCGCCTCGGGGTCGTAGACCGGCGCCGGGATGGTGGTCAACAGCACGTCGAACAGCGGCTTGAGGTCGGGCGAGTCGGGGTTGCCGCCGTCGGCGGGGCGGTCGAGCGAGGCCCGGCCGGCCTTGGCGTTGCAGTAGACGATCGGGAAGTCGATCTGGGTCTCGTCCGCGTCCAGGTCGAGGAAGAGCTCGTAGGTGGCGTCGACGACCTCCGCGATCCGGGCGTCGGAGCGGTCCACCTTGTTGATGACCAGGATGACCGGCTGCCGGGCCTCCAGCGCCTTGCGCAGGACGAACCGGGTCTGCGGCAGCGGCCCCTCGCTCGCGTCGACGAGCAGCACGACCCCGTCCACCATGGACAGGCCGCGTTCGACCTCGCCGCCGAAGTCCGCGTGGCCCGGCGTGTCCACGATGTTGATCGTGACGTCGCCGTACTGGACCGCGGTGTTCTTGGCGAGGATCGTGATGCCCTTCTCGCGCTCGAGGTCCATCGAGTCCATCACCCGGTCGGTGGCCTCGGAGTGCTCGCCGAAGGCACCGGACTGCCGCAGCATCGCGTCGACGAGCGTCGTCTTGCCGTGGTCGACATGGGCGATGATCGCAACATTACGCAGATCGGCACGGACAGACACGGTGACAGGCTCCGGTGGGGACGTGGGGCGGCCGCCCCTGGACTAGTGATGCCGGACAACGGTGATGCCGGCCAGCGGTCGCGCCGACCCGTCAGGTGGGACGCACCGTCCTACCTGACGGGACACGCCGCGCGCCAGGCGGGAGCGTCTGGAAGACCGTCGTATCCGGACCCGGCCCGCGAGTGTCCACCATCATGGTACGGATACCGGCGACCTGACGGTCGATGGCAACAGAAAGTGTAATCATCGAAACTATCCGTTGACTTTAGCAGCCCGCCGCCGGCCCAGCGCCGGCCCGGACAGGGCCCCGGCCAGATGCCGGATCCGATGCCGGACCAGCCA
>NZ_CEVIVD010000054.1:5175-27952 GCF_982290655.1 Protofrankia sp. CiP1_Cm_nod3 | reverse complement strand
GGACCAGGCAGGCACCGGACCAGGCACCGAAGCCGGGTCAGATGCCGGACCGGGTGTCCGGCGACGTCGCGCCCAGGCGCCGGCGAAGATCTTCGATGAGCGGCGCGTCCGGGGCCAGCCAGGGGACGTCGTCGAGCTCGTCCCGCGCGAGCCAGCGGTGCGCCGAATGCGTGATCAGCCTGGGCTCGCCCGTGACGATCCGCCCGAAACGCACCCGCAGCACCCAGCCGTCCGCCGGCAGTGGCACCTCGCCGAGGAGCGCGCCGACCTCGATGTCGACCCCGAGCTCCTCCCGGCACTCGCGGACGAGAGCGGCGGCCTCGTCCTCACCGGGCTCGACCTTGCCGCCGGGGAACTCCCAGCCGCCGGCGAGCGCGGACGGACCTCGCCTACAGCATGCCAGCACCCGCCCCTGAACATCAACAAGTGCCGCTGCCACCACCACGCGCGGGATGCCGGACGACTTCATAACGAACGACACTGTAACGAGCGGGCTCCGTAACGAGCAGGCTCTGCCTGCCACGAAGAGGACGCACAGCAGACACAGCGGACGCACGGCACGGGCGGCCACCATCCGACGGCCGCCCGGCCGGACCAGACGGAGGTTCCTCCATGCCCACCAAGCTGGACGCACACCGCGTGGCCGACGCCCTTAGCGCGCTGCCGGGGTGGAGCGGCGACACATCGACGATCGTCCGCAGGGTCGCCATGGACGAGGAGACCGCCAGCGAGGCGGTCAGGAAGATCTCGACTGTCGCGAACGAGATGAACCATCACCCCGTTATTGATCAGGTGCCCGGAATGACGATCTTCACAGTCTGGACCCACTCACAAGGGGGTGTCACCGACCTCGACATCGCCCTGGCGTCCCGGATCTCCGACATCCTGCGCCAGCACGGCATCGCGGACCCGAGCGACGCCGGCACATGACCTGCCCCACCCGCAATCAACTACCCTCCGTCCAGTAATGATCACATAGAGTACACAATGAGTTGTTGAATCGTTGGCCGGAGAACTGTCGGGGAGCACGGGTGGCGGGTCGATCGGATGGTGAGCCAGCGGCCTTCCTGAGCTACGCACACGACGACGACGAGCACGACAGCGGCCTGATCACAGCGTTCCGGCGGCGGCTCGAGGGCGAGCTGCGCGCGCAGACCGGGCGCCGCGAGCTACAGATCTTCCAGGACCGGGACGACATCGCCTGGGGCCAGGCCTGGGAGGAACGAATCAACCGCTCCCTGGACGCGGTCACGTTCTTCATACCGATCGTGACCCCGGCGTTCGTGGCCAGCCCGCAGTGCCAGCGGGAGCTGGCCCGTTTCGTCGACCGGGAACGCCAGCTCGACCGTACCGACCTGATCCTACCGGTGTACTGGATCAGCGTCCCGGAGCTGGAAACACCGGGACGGGCCGCCGGCGACGCCCTGCTCACCGCGCTGGCCGCCCGGCAGTACACCGACTGGCGGGAACGCCGCTTCCACGACCTGTCGAGCCCGGGCAGCCGCCGGGCGACAGCCGTGCTGGCCCGCCGCATCCGCGACGCGCTCGCCGTAGGCGCGCCGGCGCCCGGGAGGAGCTTCCCCGGCACGCCCGGCGACGGCGCGGCGGGTCACCGCGCCGGGCGTCCGGTGCGGGCGCACCCGGTAGAGGTACACGTGGTCGACGCGCTGGGCCGGGGGGACTTCTCCACCGTGGACGCGGCGGTCCGCGCCGCCCGGCCCGGCGACCGGATCGTGATCCGCCCCGGGCTCTACCCCGGGCCGCTCATCCTCGACAAGCCGCTGGAGATCGTCGGGGACGGGCCGGTCGAGGAGATCACCGTGGTGGCCGGCGCGGGCAGCGTGGTGGTGTTCACCGCGGCGAACGGGTCGGTGCGCGGGCTGACGCTGCGGGCGACCGGGCAGCCGGGCGAGGCGCCGGTGGTCGACATCCGCACCGGCCGGCTCGTCCTGGACGGCTGCGACATCAGCGGGAGCGCGTCCGCCGGCGTGGCCGTCCACGGCGACGCCGACCCCCACGTCCACCGCTGCCGTGTCCACTACGTGTCCGGCCGCGGCGTGCACGTCCACGGCAAGGGCGCCGGGCTGTTCGAGGACAACGACATCACCGACAACGTCCGGTCCAACATCGTGGTGGCCTCGGGCGGGAATCCGAGAGTGCGCGGCAACCGCATCGCCAACTCCCAGCGAAGCGGCGTCTTCGTCCACGACAACGGCGCCGGGCTGTTCGAGGACAACGACATCACCGGCAACGCCCGGTCCAACATCACCGTGGAGTCCGGCGGGAACCCGACGGTCCGCCGCAACCGCATCACCAGTTCCCGGCGAAGCGGCGTGTTCGTCCACGACAACGGCGCCGGGCTGTTCGAGGACAACGACATCACCGGCAACACCTGGCCCAACGTCACCGTGGCGTCGGGCGGGAACCCGACGGTCCGTGGCAACCGCATCACCAGCTCCCAGAACGCCGGCGTGCACGTCTACGACAACGGCGCCGGGCTGTTCGAGGACAACGACATCACCGGCAACACCCGGTCCAACATCGCTGTGGAGTCCGGCGGGAACCCGACGGTCCGCCGCAACCGCATCACCAACTCCCAGGAACACGGCGTGTTCGTCTACGACAACGGTGCCGGGCGCTTCGAGGACAACGACATCACCGGCAACCGGAAATCCGCCTGGGACGTCTGGGGCGCCGACCGGAAACGGCTGATCCGCCACTGACCGGCGGAGGCGGGGCTACACGTTGAAACGGAACTCGACAACGTCGCCGTCGGCCATGACGTAGTCCTTGCCCTCGACGCGGACGCGGCCGGCGGCGCGGGCGGCGGCCATCGAGCCCGCCGCCGTCAGGTCGTCGAAGGAGACCACCTCGGCCTTGATGAAGCCGCGCTGGAAGTCGGTGTGGATGACGCCCGCGGCCTCCGGTGCGGTCGCGCCGGCCTTGATCGTCCAGGCCCGCGCCTCCTTCGGCCCGGCTGTCAGGTAGGTCTGCAGGCCCAGCGTGTGGAAGCCGGTCCGGGCCAGCTGCGCCAGGCCGCTCTCGGACTGCCCGAGGGAGGCCAGCAGCTCGGCGGCGTCCTCGTCGGGGAGCTCGGTGAGCTCGGCCTCGACCTTCGCGCACAGCACCACCGCGTCGGCGGGGGCGACCAGCGCGGCGAGCTCCTTGCGCCGGCCCTCGTCAGCGAGGGCGTCCTCGTCGACGTTGAACACGTACAGGAACGGCTTGGCCGTCAGCAGGAACAGCTCCCGCAGCGCCGCCGTGTCCACACCCGGTTCGGACGAGAGGGTGCGGCCGGCGTCGAGCACCTCGCGGGCGTGCTTCATGGCGGCGAGCAGGCCCTGCTTGCCCTTGTCGGCCCGGGCTTCCTTCTCCAGTCTGGGCAGGCGCGCGTCGATGGTCTGCAGGTCGGCGAGGACGAGCTCGGTGTTGATGGTGGCGATGTCGTCGGCGGGGTCGACCCGGCCGTCCACGTGGACGACGTCCGGGTCGGAGAAGACCCGGACGACCTGGCAGACCACGTCCGACTCGCGGATGTTGGCCAGGAACCTGTTGCCGAGCCCCTGCCCCTCGGAGGCGCCGCGGACCAGGCCGGCGATGTCGACGAAGCTCACCGTCGCCGGCACCGTGCGGGCGCTGTGGAAGACCTCGGCGAGCCGGTCGAGCCGGGGGTCGGGAACCCCGACGACGCCGACATTCGGCTCGATGGTGGCGAACGGGTAGTTCGCGGCCAGCACGTCGTTGCGGGTCAGCGCGTTGAACAAGGTCGACTTGCCGACGTTGGGTAGTCCGACGATCCCGATCGACAGGCCCATGGGGCCGCAGTCTACGGTGCCGGCCGCGTCGCCTGCCGGCCGCCGGCCGCCGGTGGCCATCGGCCACGGGCCGCCGCACCGAACAGGGCCGCGCCCGCCGGGCCCGGAACCCGCCGCCCGTCCTGTGCCGTTGCGTGCCGCCGGCTTCCATCCCGTGCCGCCGGAGGGCAACATCGAGGAGGTGTAGCCGCTGGTGGCATGGCGGGAGGGTGAGGCCCATGAAACTCGTCCTGGGTGAGAGCGGCAGAGGTGGGGCCCACAAGACCTACGGTGCCTGTGAGGACGGCAGGGCCGGCCTGGCCGGTAGGACCGGTGGAGCCGGTAGGACCGGTGGAGCCGGTAGGACCGGTGGAGCCGGCGGGGGTGGCGGGGCCGGGAGAGCGGCCGCGCGGGCGTTGGCCGTCCTCGCGGCCGCGGTGGCGTGCGCGGCCTGCGCCGGCGCGGACGGCGCGGGTCCAGGAGCCGCCGGGGTGGGCCCGTCCCTCCCGCCGGGGGCCGGGGGCACGGCGCCGGCGAACGCGCCGGTGGCCGCGGGTACCGGTACCGGTACCCGCGCCGGTACCGGTACCGGTGGCACCGGAGGCGCCGGCGTGAGCGCCGTCCCGGGCCGCTGCACCGCCGCGGACCTGCAGTTGTCGACCGCCCCGCCGCCCGGCGGCAGCGGCATGGGCCACCAGGGCCTGGTGATCGTGTTCACGAACGGGACGCGCGACGCCTGTGCCCTCACCGGCTATCCGGGGGTGGCCGCCCGGGACGCCACGGGCCGGGACGCCGCGGACGCCGCCCGCAGCACCATCGGCTCCATCTTCCCGGTGACCGAGCAGCGGCGTGTCGTGCTGGAGCCGAACGGCAGCGCCTCCGCCGGTGTCGAGTGGACGGTCGTCCCGTCCGGGAACCAGACGGCCTGCCCGTCCTACACCGGTCTGCGGGTGACCCCGCCGGGTGACACCCACAGCCTCGATCTGCCACAGTCTGTCACTTTCTGTGGCAGCTTCCGGGTGCATCCGCTCGTTCCCGGCGCCGCGGCGGGCGCCTGAGCGGGCCACCTTGACCGCGCTGGCCGCGGTCGGCCAGGAGCTGCGCGCACCCGGCCGGGGGCACTCTCCGGGCCCGTCGGCGGCCTCCGGTGAGCCGGTCGTCGTCAGGTGGCCGGGGCGCTGCCGGCGGTTCCTCCGGAAAAGTGTCGGACGTCCGTGATTGCCTGTGCACCATGGACGCCACGACCATGCTGCTCTTTCTCGTCGGGCTGCTGCTGGGGGCCGGGGGCGGCTTCGCGGGCGGCCGCCGGGCCGGCGACGCCCGGCTCGACGCCCTCGTGGCCGAGCACAGCCGGACAGCCCGCGAGCTGGAGGCGCTGCGCCGGGCCGAGCACGCCGCGCTGGAGCGGGCCGCGCTGGCCGAGGTCGACCTCGCGGGGATGCGCAGCGCGCTCGACCACGAGCGGCGGTCCGCGGCCGAGCGGGTGAGCCTGGTCGAGCGCAGCCAGCAGCGTCTCGGCGAGGCGTTCCAGGCGTTGTCCGCGCAGGCGCTGGAGGGCGCGAGCCGGCAGTTCCTGGAGCTCGCCACGGCCCGGCTGCAGGAGGCCGGCGCCCACGCCACCGGCGACCTGGAGCAGCGGCGGGCCGCGGTCGAGCACCTCGTCGGCCCTCTGCGCGAGACGCTGGGCCGGATGGAGCAGCGCCTCGCGGAGCTGGAGATCTCGCGGGTGGAGGCGTACGCGGGCCTCGTCGAGCAGGTCCGGGGCGTCCAACAGGCTTCCGAGGGCCTGCGGGCCGAGACGGCGGCGCTGGTCACGGCGCTGCGCAAGCCGCAGGCCCGCGGCGCCTGGGGGGAGATGCAGCTGCGCCGGGTGGTCGAGGTCGCCGGGATGCTCGCCCGGTGCGACTTCACCGAGCAGCCGGTCACCAGCACCGAGGACGGCGTGCGGCGGCCGGACATGGTCGTCCATCTCGCGGGCGGCAGGAACATCGTCGTGGACGCCAAGGTGCCGTTGCTGGCCTTTCTCGAGGCCGCCGAGGCCCGCGACGAACGGGCCCGGGACGAGCGGCTGGCCGCGCACGCCCGGCACCTGCGGACGCACGTGGACTCGCTCGGCGCCAAGGCGTACTGGCGGCACCTGCCCGCCAGCCCGGAGTTCGTCGTGCTGTTCGTGCCCGCCGAGGCGTTCCTCGCGCCGGCACTGGAGAAGGACCCGACGCTGCTGGAGCACGCCGCCGCGAAAAAGGTCGTCATCGCGACCCCGACCACGCTGATCGCGATGCTGCGTACGGTCGCCCACGCGTGGACCCAGGAGGCGCTCACCAGCCGGACCAGGGAGATCTTCGAACTGGGCAGGGATCTTTACACCCGCCTCGGCACCCTCGGCGAGCATGTGGACAGGCTCGGCCGCTCGCTCAGCCGGACGGTGACCGATTTCAACACGGCGGTGGGCTCCCTGGAGAGCCGGGTGCTGGTGCCGGCACGCAGGCTCGCCGCCATGGAGGTGGTGGAAGACGTACTGGCGGCACCGTCGCCGGTGAAAACCGGCGTACGCGCACTGTCCGCGACCGAACTTGCGGGCACGGCCGGCGGTACATCTGGATGATCTCGTCGAGGAGCACCGGGAGTCGCCAAACGTTTTAACGTCAATACCGAAAGTGATGCTTTCAACTGTCCCGCGCGGAGATGACACTCGCCGGTGACACCTGGGGCAACGCCGGGCGGTACCTTGCCCAAGTGAACTCGCCACCTCGTCGTCCGTCGACCGGTCCGTCCGGCCGCGCCAGAGGTGCCGGCCCACCAACCGCTCGACGCGGGCGCACCCAGGGCCGACGCGGCGACGAGGCGCCCACCGTGGTGATGGGCAGCCGGCGCGGCCTGACCGCGCTCGGCGCGGCCCTCCTGCTCACCCTGGCCGGGGCGGTCGGCGCAGCCATCGACGTGGCGCTGTCCGGCTCCCCGGGCGTCGCCTTCGGCGTCCTGTTCATCGCCGGCTGCATCCTCGCCGCCACCCGGGTGCACGCCGACGACCTCCTCGGGATCGTCATCGCGCCGCCACTGGTCTACGCGCTGATCGCCGTTGGCGTCGGATTCACCCGGTCGTCGGGCGACAGCGGCGGCGGGCTGAAGAGCAAGGCGATCAATATCGGATCCGACCTGATTCTGCGAGCTCCTGTCCTGCTGCTGGGTTTCGCGGTCGTTGTCCTCATCGCCGCGGTCCGCGCGCGACGCGCACGGGTTACCCGGCACATACACGAACGAAACCTCAGGCCACCCGGGAATCGCCGCCGGCCGACCGCCTAGCGGGCTCGCCGGAACGGTACCGGACGGATATCCGGTACCGTTTTCAGTGTGCTCGTAGACGCACACCGCGAGCTGGGGGAACACCGGTGCCGGCACCGCTGGGCGCTGGCCGGCGCAGACGGCTGCCCGCGCGCTCGAAGATCCGCCAGGGGCGGCCTGGCCCAATGGTGGGCAACCTGCCGCTGTGGTCATTCTCGTGTCGATCACCGACATTACCGCCCCGGGTCGGACTGCGGACGCTGCCCGTGCCCCGCCTTCTCGCGGATCCGCCCGCGTCCTTAGCCGGGCCGGGCCCGACGGGTGTCGGACGCCCGGGCAGCGCCCCGCGCGATACGAAGATCCACCGGCCCTGGGCCGGCCGGAACTCCCGGCTTCCCGGACCGCCCAGGTCGCAAAAAAACAGCATAATAATTGTCCTGCCGGCAGGAGCCATAGGAGCGCGTCGCTCAGACGGCCGACCGGCCCGGGCCGCAGGGGATCCCGCGGGCAACGGTGAAATTCATCACAAGATCACAAGAATTCAACAACGAACCAGAATGTAAGATCGGGAAAACACATTGTCGTCGTTCGGACGCCGGGCACACGGATGCGAGGGAATTTGTGCGGACATCCGGGCCGGCGATGCCCAGGGCGGCTCCGAGCCCTCACTCGGAGCCCTGCCCGATCAGAACTCCGTGCAAACATTGCATTACTCTTGGTTATCAAAACTACGCTGAGCAATATCAGCGTCACGATTTCAGCGGATCGCGATTCATCGCCAGAGCTTCTGATCGCATAAAATGAACAAACTGTAAACAACGTGCAAACAATATTTGAGCGCACCGCCCGGCCGGGACCGCCTCCGCGGGCGATGCTAAATTTTTGACCGCGAACTCTCGTCAATCAATTGGATCATCATCAACCAATTGGATCATGGGTGTCTCGACGATCCCGCGGCCAACAGTCCTTGCGGCTGCCGTCTGCTCGCGGAACACTGATCGTGACACCTTTGGCCGACCAGAAGATCACGGACGTCCAACGGCAGGAGATGACGCAATAGACAGGTGATGACGGCTGCCGGTCCTGCGCCCGGGGGGGCATGTGACGACAGCCAAGTACGCCGCCAGGCGTGGCACACCGTCAGGAAGCGCCGGGTCAAACCACTGAAACGGCGACCACCGCAGGGAAAGCCGACAGAGAACCGGGGGCACCGCATCGGCTCGGGTCCGCCTGACCCACGGTGCATCCCGACATCCAGCGTATGGGGGGACAGGTGTCCGGACGCTCGGACCTACCGACGACCATCAAAATTCCGACTGTCAGCGTCATTATTCCGACGCTCAACGAGGCACGCAACCTTCCGCACGTCTTCAAAAACCTGCCCGCTGATGCCGAAATCGTCCTCGTCGACGGTCGGTCGACCGACGACACGGTCGCGGTCGCACGGTCACTGCGTCCTGACATCATAGTTGTCGGCCAGACCCGCCGCGGCAAGGGAAACGCGCTCGCATGTGGTTTCGCCGCGGCCACCGGTGACATCCTCGTCATGCTCGACGCCGACGGCTCGGCCGACCCCGCGGAGATCGGCGAATTCGTCCGGGCCCTCACCGCCGGCGCGGACTTCGCAAAGGGATCCCGCTTCATCAACGGTGGCGGCAGCAGCGACATCACCCGGCTGCGGCGGACCGGCAACGCTTTCCTCAGCGGCCTCGTCAACATTTTCCTGGGCTGCCGGTACTCGGACCTCTGCTACGGCTACAACGCGTTCTGGCGGCACTGCCTGCCCGCCCTCAACCTGGAGCCGGGCGATCGTTCCGAAGTCTATGAATGGGGGGACGGCTTCGAGGTCGAGACCGTTATCAACATGCGGGTGGCCCGGGCCGGTCTGCGCGTGGTGGAAATACCGAGCTTCGAACATCCCCGTATTCACGGAGTCAGCAACCTCAACGCCTTTTCCGACGGCCTGCGGGTCCTGCGCACCATTCTGGCCGAGTCCCGTGGCTCGCGTGGCCGGCGGCGGAGGCTGGTACCGCGCTGGTCCACAGCGGCCGCGGTCGGCCCGAGCCTGACCGTCCTGCGGCCCTGGCAGGCACGCGGCGAAACCCCGGAAGGCGTCCGCCTGGAGGTTCCCGAAGCCGACGCGAGCGTGGGCAGTGTGGGCGCGCTGGGTGTGGCCAGCTCCGAGGCGGAATGCGCGTGACGGCATCCACCGGCACCGCCCCGGGCGGAACCGACGACTCCCGTCCGGCCCTCGGCCCCTCCCACGCGGCGGCCGGCGCGACGGCTGCCGCGCCGGCCTCGCTGATCCCCGCGCAGGCCCCTCCCTCCACGATCGTCATGCCGCGGCCCGCCACGGCGGCGCGGCCCACGGTGACGCCGGCCGCGTCCGTGGTGATCTGCGCCTACACCCTCGAGCGCTGGGACGACCTGGTCGCCGCCATCGCGAGCGTCCGCCACCAGCGGACGGCGGCAGACGAGATCATCCTGGTCGTCGACCACAACGACGCCCTGCTCGCCCGCGCCCGGGCCACCTTCGACGGGGTGACGGTGCTCGCGAACACCGGTGCCCGGGGCCTGTCCGCGGCCCGTAACACCGGCGTGCGGGCCGCTCGCGGTGACATCGTGGTGTTCCTCGACGACGACGCCCAGGGCGCGCCCGACTGGCTCGAGCACCTGCTGGCCCCGTACGCGGAACCGACCGTGCAGGGCGTGGGCGGTGCCGCCGTGCCGACCTGGCCGGCCTCGGGGCGGCCGGCGTGGTTCCCTCCCGAGTTCGACTGGGTGGTCGGCTGCAGCTACGAGGGCCTGCCCACCTCCGCCCAGCCGGTCCGCAATCCCATCGGCGCGGCGATGTCCTTCCGCCGGAGCGTCTTCGAGCGGGTCGGTGGCTTCAGCGACGGCATCGGCCGGATCGGGTCCACCCCGCTGGGGTGCGAGGAGACCGAGTTCGGCATCCGGCTGCGGCAGGCCGACCCCCAGGCGACCATCCTCTACGAGCCGCGCGCGAGGGTGCACCACCGTGTCACGCCGGCGCGGGCTTCCTTCACCTACTTCCGCAGGCGCTGCTATGCCGAGGGACGGTCGAAAGCGCTCATTTCGGAGCGGGTCGGCAGCACGGCCGCCCTGGCCACGGAACGCACCTATGTGTCCCGGACGCTCCCCCGCGCCGTCTGGCGCGAGATGCGCACCCCCGGCCGGCGCCGCGGCGCCGTGAGCATCGTCTCGGGGGCCGCGCTCACGGCCGCCGGATATCTGCACGGCCGCCTGCTGCTGCCCGTCGCCGCCCGCCGCGACAGGGCCGACGGCAGGGGCGGCCAGGCGCGCCCGGCCGGAGGTCCCGCCTCGTGAAGATTCTTCTGCTGGCCCAGTTCTTCCCGCCGATCGTCGGTGGCGAGGAACGGCACGTCCACAACCTCGGCCGGCGCCTGGCCGACCGTCACGAGGTGACCGTAGTCACCTTCGGTGACAAATCGGGGACGACGACCCGGGACGGGATGCGTATCCGGACCGTCCGGCCGGTCACCGCGTCGCTGCCCTTCCTGTACGGGGAGGGGGACCGGCTCTACGCGCCGCCGCTGCCGGACCCGGCGGTGACCCGGGCACTGCGGCGCGTCATCGTCGAGGAGCGTCCCGACGTCATCCACGCGCACAACTGGATCGTCAACAGCCTCACGCCGCTGCGCCTGACGACCCGCGCGCCGATGGTGCTCACCCTGCACGACTACAGCCATGTCTGCGCCACCAAGCGCTTCATGTACCTCGGCCAGCAGGTGTGCGCCGGCCCGTCGCCGCGGCGGTGCGTCCGCTGCGCCCACGACCACTACGGCGGGCCGGTCGGCCTCGCCACGGCCGCCGGCAACCAGGGCGGCCGCGCCCTGCGCCGGCTGGCCCTGAAAAAGATCATCGCGGTGAGCTCGGCGGTCGCCCGGCACAGCGCCCTTGCCACCGGCGGCATACCCTTCGAGGTCATCCCGAACTTCATCCCGGACGAGCTGCTGGACACCAGGTCACACACCGTCCCCGGTGGTATGACCGCGGGCGGCTACCTGCTGTACGTCGGTGATCTCAGCCGGGACAAGGGCGTCGGCATCCTGCTGGACGCCTACGCCCGGCTGCCCGCCGACCGCCCGCCACTGCTGATGGTCGGCCGCCGCACCCCCCACCTGCCGGACCAGCTGCCGGCCGGGGCCGTCGTGGCCGAGCCATGGGACCACGAAAAGATCATGCAGGCGTTCGCCGGAGCCGCGTTCGCCGTCGTCCCGTCCATCTGGCCGGATCCCTGCCCCACCGTGGTGCTGGAGGCGATGGCCGCCGGCGTCCCGGTCGTCACGACCGGGATGGGCGGCATCGCGGACATGGTCCGGGACGGGGAGGACGGTGTCCTCGTCCCGCCGTCGGATCCGGTGGCCCTGGCAGCGGCGATGAACCTGCTGCTCGCCGACCCGTCCCTGCGGCAGCGGCTCGGCCGGCGCGCCCGCGACCGTGCCGCGAGCTTCACCGCCGGCGAAGTGGTGCCACGCATAGAAGCCGTTTACCGGGACCTGGCCCATGCCTGCTGAATCCCGGCCCACCGAAACCCGGCCCACCAGATCCCGGGCGCCCAGCGCGGACGGCGCGGCCAACGACGACACGACCCGCATCAGCCCAGCTGACAACGCCGTGCCGACGGCCGGAGGCGGGCTGCGGGAACGCACCGACACCATCGTCCTCACGAAGCCCGTGCCCGGACGCGCCGTCGGATCCGTCGCTCGCGCGAGACCCGGCGCACCCGACAATGACCGGGTGAACGACCGGGTGAACAACCGGATGAAGGAAAGCGCGCGGTTACCGGACGCGCCTGCCGACCCCGACACGATCGTGGTCACGCGCGATCCGGTGGCGGATCTCCTCGAGCCGGTCACCGGGCCGGCCGCCGAGCCGGTCGGCGACACCGACGCGGGCCGCGGGCCGTTACCGGACCAGCGGCCGTGGCGGTCCTGGCGGCCGCGGTCCTGGTGGCCGTGGCGGCCGCGGTCCTGGCGGTCACGGTCCTGGTGGCCGTGGCGGAGGGCGCCGGCGTCCTGGGACGGCCCGGCCGGCGGGCGGCCGGGCGGTGTCCCCGTCGCCGACGGGTATCCGGCCGCACAGCCCGTCATCGCGGGCCCGGCCGGTCATGCTCCGACCGGCCCCGACCGGTCCCGCGCCGTCGCGACCGTCATGGCCGCCGGGGTGCTGCTGGTCGCCGTGTCCTACCTGCTCGGGCGCCGTGGGCATCCGGACGTGGGCACCGCGCTGCTCTGGCCCGGGCTGATCACGGTCTTCGTCGCCGGCGTGACCCGCCTGCTGCGGACGGACACCTCCCGCCGGGAACGGCTGCGGGTGTCGGTGCTGCTCGGCGTCGGCCTGTACTTCTGTTTCGAGCTGACCCAGATCTCCGCCGTCCGCGAGTTCGACGAGCTGCTGCACCTGCGCACCCTGCTCGATCTGCAGGCGACCGGCGGCGTCTTCACCTCGCATCCGGGCCTGCCGGTCAGCCCCCGCTTCCCGGGGCTGGAGCTGCTGACCAACGCCGTCGTCCAGCTGCTCGGCGTGCCGGACCAGGTGGCCGTGACCGGCGTCGTCCTGCTGGCCCGCGTCCTGCTGGTGTACGGCCTGTTCCTGCTGATCGAACGCGTGAGCCGGTCCGCCTACGCGGCCGGTGCCGGGGTGGCGATCTACGCCTGCAGCCCGCAGTTCTTCTTCTTCAACGCGCAGTTCGCCTACCAGACCCTGGCCATCGCCCTGACCGTGCTGCTCCTGCTGGTCGTCGTCGACCGCGACCGGTACGGGCGGGCCACCGCGGGCGTGCTGATCGTGATGACGTGGATCGCGCTGTCGCTGACCCACCACATCACAAGCTGGATCACCGTGGGGCTGTTCGCCGGGTGGACGCTGTGCGCGTTCGCCCGCCGGGACCGCGCGGACGGCGGGGCGCTCGCCCGTGTCACCCTGGTCGGGCTGGTGGCGGCCGCCGGCTGGGCACTGGTCAACGTCTCGATGCTTGGTGACTACCTCGGCCCCATCCTCTCGGAGAGCTTCCACCAGGCCGGCAACGTCGCCAGCGGCCAGGCCAAGAGCCGCAAGATGTTCACCGACTCGGCCGGCACGCCCACCCCGGCCTGGCAGATCGTCGCGCTGCTCGGCTCGACCCTGCTGTGGTCGGTGTCGGTCATCCCGATCGGCCCGTTCAGGTTCCGGCCGGACACCGACAGCCGGCACGCGACGCTGTACCGGCTGCTGCGGCTGATGCACCTGGCGTTCCCGCTGACGGTGATCGGCACCGTCGCGCCGCGCACGGCCGAGCTGTCCACCCGCCTGTCCACCTTCGTCTACCTCGGCATCGCCGCCGTGCTCGGCCTCACCGTCACCAGCTACCTGGCGACCCGCCGCGCGACCAGGCAGGCGTTCCGGGTACGGCTCACCGCCGCGTTCGCGGTCTTCGTGTTCATCGGTGGGACGGTTCTGGGCTCGGGCGCGGACTGGTCACGGATGCCCGGGCCCTACCTGGTGATCGCCGACGGGCGCTCCATCGACCCGTACGTGGTCGCCGCCACCAACTGGGCGAACACCGCGCTGCCGGCGGGCAGCCGGATCGTCGGCGACCGTGAGACCGGGGTCCGGCTGATGAGCGTCGGCCGCCAGTGGCTCGTCACCAGCCTGGGCAGTGGGGCGAGCGGCGCGCCGCTCTACTTCGGCAGCACCTTCGGGGACTACGAACGCGCGGTCATGACGGCCGGCCGCATCCAGTACGTCATCGTCGACACCCGGCTCGCCGACGGCCTCCCGCACGAGACGTTCTACGCGGAGAACGGCGAGGCGCCGGAGGGCACCCGGCTGACAGCGGCGATGCTGGCGAAGTTCGACACCCAGCCGGGCTCGGTGAAGGTCTATGACAACGGGCCGGTGAAGATATACGACGTCACCGCCCTCTGGTCACCGGCGGCCCCGGCGACACCGGCAACGGCAGTGCCGGCAGCGCCGGCAGCAGCTCCGCCGGCAACGGGATCACGGTCCGTCGGAGGTGCCCGGTGAACGCCGTCACAACCGTCGCGCAGGCCGTCCTCGGAACCGCGATCATCGTTCTCGGTGTCGCCGGCCTGCACGCGGTTCTCGCCCGGAGCGCGGAAGCCGGCAGCGGCCGCGGCAGCCCCCGCGGGCACGACCGCGCGGCGGACGCTTCCCGGGCGGGCTCCCCGGCCACCTCCCAGGTGGATCCCCCGGCGAGCATCGCCGCGCTGCTGCTGCTCACCGTCACCGGGCTGATGGTCGGCTCGCTGCTGGTGGCCGTGGTCGGGCTCGCCGACAACCCGCTCGCCTACGACCTGCTCTTCGGCGCCGTGGCGGTGGCCCTCGCCGCCGCCGGCGGCCTGCGGCCGGCCACCGTCGCGGCCCGGATCCGTACCTTCCTGCCCCGAGCGGCGGAGCCCTGGAAGCCGGCCTCCTGGACGTCTGGGGGCTGGCGGACGGGGCCCCGCCGGGCCGTGCTGCTGACGTCCGTCCCAGTACTGATCATCGCCGTGGCGGTCGGCCTGTCGTGGTGGTCGGACGACACGACCATGAACGCGCCGGTGACAGCGCTCGGCGCCACCCGGACCCAGTCGGGCCTGGAGGTCACCGTCACCCGGGCCGACGGCGACAACGGCGATCTCACACTGGAGGTGGTCAACAGCGCGGGCCGGCGCTGGCGGCTGCCGCTGGCAGCGGGCAAAGACAGGACCGACGTGGCCGTGGGGAACGCGGCCGTTCCCGCCCCGACCACGATCCACCTGCTCGCCGGCGAAAAAATCGTACAATCGATAACCATTCCATGACTTACGGTATTTACCGTGGCGCCCCGGCCACATCCCGGCCGCACCACCGCAACCACCGCAGACCTCACAGCCGTAGCCCAGTGCCGATGTGTCGTGCCCTGACCTCCGCGTTCGCCACCTCGAGGGAGCAATAACCGTGCCCGGACGACTTCGCGTGCTCCAGGTCACCCCTCGGTTCTTTCCCGACATGGGAGGGATCGAGACGCATGTCTACGAGACGGCCCGACGGCTGAACACCATGCCCGGCCTGCGGGTGGACATCCTGACCACCGACCGCGACGGCAGCCGGCCCCCCGTCGAAGTGGTCGAGGGGATCCGGGTGCGGCGGGTGCCCGCCTGGCCGCGCGAGCGCGACTACTACGTCGCTCCACGCATCCGCGCGGCGGTCGGCGGCGGCTACTACGACCTCGTGCACTGCCAGGGGGCGCACACCGCCGTCCCGGTCATCGCCATGACCGCCGCGCTCGCGGCCCGCACGCCCTACCTGGTCAGCCCGCACACCGGCGGCCACTCGTCTGCCGCGCGCCACCGGCTGCGGGGCGCCCAGTGGCGCGCCCTCGGCCCGCTGCTGCGCCGCGCCCGGCAGGTGGTCTGCGTCGCCGAGTTCGAGAAGGAGATGTTCGCCCGGCTGGCGCGGGTGGCCACCGACCGGCTGCGGGTCATCCCGAACGGCGTCGAGCCCGCCAGCACCACCGGCATCCGGCCCGCCGCCGGCACGCCGACCGTGGTCTCGGTGGGCCGTTTCGAGAAGTACAAGGGCCAGCACCACCTGATCGCCGCGCTGCCCGCCCTGCTCGAACAGGAGCCGCGGGCACAGCTGGTGCTGGTGGGACGCGGCCCCTACGAGGACGAGCTGCGGGCCCAGGCCGCCCGGCTGGGGGTGGCCGACCGGGTCGGCTTCACCTTCGTCCCGCCGGCCGAACGCCAGAGCATGACCGACCTGCTGGCCGGCGCGCACGTGGTCGCCCTGCTCAGCGAGTACGAAGCCCACCCGGTCGCCGTGATGGAGGCGATCGCGCTCGGGCGTCCGGTCGTGGTCGCCCCCGGCACCGGTCTCGGCGAGCTGGCCGACCGCGGCCTGGCCGAACGGGTCGACGACCCGGCGGACCCCCACACGGTCGCCGCGGCCCTGCTCCGTCACCTGAGCGCACAGACAGCCGCGGGAACACGGACGGCCACAGGAGGGGGCACAGGGGGCACAGGGGACGCGCCGGTCGGGGAGGGCGGCCACGGCACGCCGTCCACCCGCCTGCCCACCTGGGACGACTGCGCCAACGCGCTCGCAGACTCCTACCGTGCCCACGCATGACGCACCCTTGCCCGCCGACGGACACGGTCCACCCGGAGTCACCCATAGTGATGACGGGCGCGGTGGATGGGACGGCCGCGCCAACACCGGCATGAACAGCGCCGATGGGGACAGCACCGACGCCGGCAGCACCACGAACGTCGCGGCCCGCGACAGTACGGCCACCGCCGGCCCACCCGCGAACGACATCACCGTGAACGGCACCGCCAGTGCGGGCGCCACGGCGGCCACTGCGGCGGGGGCCGCCGGCAGCCCACCGCCGGTGGATGCCGGGCACGGCCGGCTGCCCGCCGGTCTCGCGCACCTGCTGACCATCGCGATGTCCATGGTGGGAACACAGATCGTGACCTCCGTCCTCGGGGCGGTGTTCTGGTCCCTGGCCGCGCGCACCTACACTGTCGACGCGGTCGGGGTGGGGTCGGCGACCATCGCGGCGATGACGGTCCTCGGCTCCGTCGGGATGCTCGGCCTGGGCACGCTGCTGATGGCCAAGCTCCCCCTGCTCGAGCGGGAGCCGGACCGGCTCCGGCTGATGCGGGCGTCCATCACCGTTGTCGGGATCACCTCCGGCCTGCTGGCGCTGGCGTGGACCGGGGTCACCCCGTTCCTGTCCGAGACGTTGCGTCCGGTCAGCTCGAGCGTGTTCGCCGCCGTGCTGTTCTGTGTCGGGGTCGTCCTGTTCGCGGTGGCCTCCACCCTGGACTTCGCGCTGCTGTCGGCGGCGCGGGGGGCCGTGCAGCTCATCCGCAACGTCGTCACGTCGGTGGTCAAACTCGGGCTGATCCCGGTGTTCGTGCTCATCGGCTGGACGTCCGGGCTGGATCTCTACCTCGCCTGGGTAGCCGGCCTGGCCCTGTCCCTGCCGGTCTGCTACCGCTACTTCCGCCGGCCCCAGCCGGACGAGCGGCCGGACGAGCGGCCAGCGGACGGCACCGGTGCTGGTACCGGCACCGCGGCCACCCACCGCCAGCGGTTCGCCGGGTTCCGGCAGCTGCGGGAGATGCGCGGGGAGGCCGGTGGGCACCACCTGCTCAACCTGGCGTTACAGCTCCCCACCCTGCTGCTGCCCATTCTCGCCGCGCTCGCCGCGACCGCCGCGGACACCGCCTATTTCACGACCGCGCGCCTTGCCGCGTCCTTCTTCTTCATCATCCCGTTCGCGCTGACCATCGCCGTGTTCGCGCAGTCGGGGCAGAACGAGGAACACGCGCTGGCGAAGATCCGCTCGACGCTGCCGCTGGGACTCGCCGCAGCCGTCGTCACCTTCCTGATCGCGGCGCCCTTCGCCGGCCTTGTCATGACCATCTTCGGTGGCGCCTACACCGGCGGGGTGGCCGTCAGCGCATTCCGGATCATGATGCTCGCCGGGGTGCCCCTGGTGATAAAGGACCACTACGTCTCGTTGCGGCGGGTGCAGGGACGGCTGGGATCCGCCTTACGGGTGGTCGGCGCCGGGACGGCCATGGAGATCGCCTTTGCCCTCCTCGGCGGCCATTTCGGCGGGGTGAACGGCCTGTGCTGGGGCTGGCTGCTGGCGGTGGTGGCGGAAGCAGTGATCACCCTGCCGTCGCTGTCGGTGGTCTGGCGCAGGCCCGAAGCCGCGATCGCGATGGTGAGCCCCCACGCGACGGTGAGCCCACCGGTGAGCACCGCGGGACCGCTCACAGCCGCGCACCAGAGGCTGGCCGCCCGCTTCTACCCGCTCGAGCTGCTCCGCCCGGTCGACGACCGGGACATCGCCCGTTACCTCGGCAGCACAGGCAGCACCAGCGGCGAATCGCATCATGATCATGAACGGACCGCCACCGTCCGGCACCGGCCCGGCCGGTCGGAGCGGCCGCCGGACGAGAGCACCCTGCGCCTGCGGTCACTCACCAGGCGCGTCCTGGCCAAGCGCCCGCTCTCCACCGGCAACCATCACGACCATCACGACAGGAGCGGCCCGAACGACGGGAACAACCTGATCGCGAACAGTTGACGCGGACGAGAACCCGTAGGGACCGCCGGGCCATAAACCGTGGGAGGCACGTCCCAGAAGCGCCCGGGAAGAAGGGCCGCGGGCCGAACAGCCCGGATCATCCCGGGCGCCGCGGGCTGTGCTTATGGCTACGGAGCAGCGGACACGGCTACGGACGGGTTCGGCGGGACCGCCACGGGAACCACATCCCGGCCCGTGCGACCTGGTCGGGCGTGCGGGCGTGCGGGCATGCGGCCGGTCACCGGGCCGGGGTCCGGCCGGCGATGGGCTGTGCGGCGGTGGGCTGTGCGGCGGTGAGGCCGGCCGCCGGCGACACCAGCGCCGCCGAGGACTCCGCGGGCACGGGTGCGGCGGAGAGCGCCGCTGCGGCTGGGGATACCGCTGCGGCCTGGGGTGCCGAGGCGGCGGGAGACCCCGCAGCGGACGCCAGCGGCGCGGCGGGCTCCTCCGGGGTGATGTCGCGGACCCGGCGGGCGGGCGATCCGGCGTAGAGCCCGTAGGGCTTGCAGTCCTTGTTGACCAGGGCACCGGTAGCGATCACACAGTGATGACCTATGGTCACGCCCGGCATCACGGTCACCCTGCCGCCGAGCCAGCAGTCGTCGTCGATGACAACCGGCTTGGGCACCACCGTGCTGCTGACCTCACCGTTGACCACGTCGTGCGTGGAGGTCAGGATCGTGACCTGGGGTGATATCTTGACCCGCTCGCCGATCCGGACCCGCGCCGAATTCTCGATGAAACACCTGGAGGCCATCGCCGTCCCACGGCCGAAGCTCGCGCGATGACCGACGATGGAGCCCGGCATGATGTTCATCGTCCTGGTCCGCACGCCACCGAGACGATAGAGCAGGAAGCGGAGCGGACGCGGGACGAGGAAAGACCCGCCTATGCCATTGACGATGGTTCCCTGCACGAGCATCCAGAACTCGAGCTTGAGCTGCTCCCAGAGCTTTCCACGACGCACAACCGATCTCCTTCGCGCACACCGGCCGCGGCGCGGGTTCGCGGCGCGGCCCCGCCTCACCCCGCCGTCCGAACAACCACCCCGACGGTAGCAATATAGTCACCCGCGAACAACATATAATGATCAGTAATGAACGGCGGCCGGACATCACCGCCGCGCCGGCCGGCCGGATCCGGCGGGATAGGATGTCAACGGCATCGGTGGCGCAGCGCGCGGTGTCATGTCCGCTTGCCGACTCTGGCCACTCTCCAACGGGTCCGCTCTCCAACATGTCCGCTTGTCAGCATGTCCGCTTGTCTCCGGACCGGGTTGTCGGCGTCCGGATACCCGGCCCGGAGACGGGCACCTGTATCCGTTGCCGACCGAACACATAACGACACCTGCCACACCGTTCTCCCGTCAGAACGGTACTGCTATATGGTCCGTATCCTCCTTCTGACAGGACGGCGGCGTTGCTGGCGGAACGGCGGACTGGCGGACCGGCGGACCGGCGGAACGGCGGACTGGCGGAACGGCGGACAAGCACACCGGAGGTGAATCGACGATGCCAGGCAGAACACGGTCCCAGCGGGTTGCCGGCCGCGACCGGATATGGCTCGGCGCCCATTCCGTCTTCGTCACCGGGCCGCTGGACCTGCCCGATGTCGACACGATCCGGGCAGCCGTGCGGGAGCTCGCCTGGATCGCTCCCGACCACCGGCTGTTCCGCCGGCCCGACCATGACTACCATCGGTGGCGCCCGGTGACGGGCCGTGAACTCGACAGCCACTGCGAGCGGATGATCACAGCACTCGACGACAGTGCCGACGACGGTGGGCCGGAACAGCTACTGCTGCGGCAGTATGCCGCGCACGTCGACGACGTCCCCTTCCGGATCGCGGTCGGCCGCGACACGGTGGCGCTGTCGCTGGCCCATCCGCTCGGGGACGCCCGGCTCGTCCTCGACACCGGCGCCGAACTGCTGCTGGCCGCCGCGGAAGGCCGCCCGCCGCTGAGCCTGCACCGGCCGTCCACCCGGCTTCCCCTGGCGTGTGCCCTGGGCGAGTACTACGGCCGGAAACCCGGGCGGATACTCGCGACACTGCGCACCCCGCGCCCGGCCGCGCCCGGCCCGGCCGCCGGGACACGGCACCGGCCGTGGCAGCCGGACTTCACCGTGGTTTCCGGGGTGCTCTCCAGGAGCGCGCTCACCGACCTGCGTAAATGGAAAGCCCGCAACGCGTCCGGAGTCACCCGGACGATGGTGGTGTTCGCCGCGGTCCGGGCAGCGGTGGAAGCGGCGGGCATGCGGCCGGCGGCCAGCGGTTTCTACACCGTCGTCGACAACCGGAAGTTCCTTCCGAGCGGCCGCCGGCTCGATGGCAACTTCACGATCGGTATCTATGTCGAACCGACGGACGCCCGTGATCCGGTGGCTGTGTCGGCCGCGCTGGAGGCCGCGACCGCGAACGGGCGCACACTGGCCACGATGAGCCTGCTGACCGGCTTCGCCCAGGTCGGGCGCATCGCGGCGCTGAGCGACCAGGCGCCCTTCCCGGCACATCCGTCCCTGGTCCTGAATCATCTCGGACGGCCGCGCGGTTTCGAGAAACTACCGTGGCGGGGCAGCCGCTCGGATATCTACTACCTGTCGGCGACGACCCAGCGCCAGCCGGACTACGTCACCTTCCAGTTCGCCGAACTGCACGGATGTGTGCACGTCACGGTGGCTTTCCACGCGAGCGTCTTCGAGCAGGAGGCCGTACGGCGGGCTGTGGGCCTGCTCTGCGCGGATCCGGTCGCGCTGCTCGCCGGCGCCCGGTGAAACGCCCGGCGGCCCGGCTCACGGTCACCGGCCGCTCGGGGATACACGGACGCGCCTGAATGTGCGTGAGACGTTCCGAGCGTGCCCACGGATTCACCCGCGGGGCACGCCCGGAACAACCGGCATCCGGTCGGCCACGGCCTGACTACCGGCTATTTACCGACTACTTACCAGCTGCTCGCCGGCTATTTACCGACTGCTTACAGGCTGCTGCTAGCCGCCCGCTCCCGAGCACGGATTTCCCGACGGAGCTCGGGCGGCAGGGCGAACAGCAGATGTTCCTCCGCCGATGTCACCTGCTGGACGTCGCCAAAGCCGCGTTCGGCAAGCCAGGCGACGACCTCCGTCACCAGTTCCTCGGGGACGGACGCCCCGCTGGTCACGCCGATCGTCTCAACCCCTTCGAGCCAGGCGGGGTCGACCTGCTCGGCGTTGTCCACCAGATAGGCGGCGGGCACCCCGTGGTCGAGGGCGACCTCCACCAGGCGTACCGAGTTCGACGAGTTCGGCGACCCGACGACCAGGATGAGCTCGACCTGGCCGGCGATCTCCTTGACCGCCACCTGCCGGTTCTGGGTGGCGTAGCAGATGTCGGCGCTCGGCGGCCCCTGCAACAGCGGGAACCGCTCGCGCAGCGCCCGCACGGTGACCTCGGTCTCGTCGACCGACAGGGTGGTCTGGGACAGATAGGCGACTTTGGACTCGTCACGGACCCTGACCGCCGCCGCGTCCTCCGCGCCGTCGACGAGGTGGATGCGGTCGGGCGCCTGGCCCGTGGTACCGACGACCTCCTCGTGGCCTTCGTGGCCGATGAGAAGGATGTCGAGGTCCTCCTTGGCGAACCGGCGTGCCTCACCGTGGACCTTGGTCACCAGTGGGCACGTGGCATCGATCGTTCGCAGCTCCCGGGACCTCGCCTCCTCGTGGACGGTCGGCGCGACGCCGTGGGCGGAGAACACCACGGTCGCCCCGGTGGGGACCTCGTAGGTCTCTTCCACGAAGATCGCGCCTTTTGCCTCCAGCGTCTTGACGACGTGGGCATTGTGCACGATCTGCTTACGCACGTAGACGGGAGCGCCGTACAGCTCCAGTGCCTTCTCGACCGTTTGTACCGCTCGGTCGACACCAGCGCAGTACCCGCGCGGATTGGCCAACAGGATCCGCCCCATGCCGGGGAGTCTACGCGGCCCGGCAGCGCCTGGAAGGCGGAACGACAACCGTCACATGCCGGCGGCCCGGGGGGACAGCTCCCGCGTTCTGTGCATCGCCCCGAAAACCCGCACGGCCCGCGCGACCACGGTGGTTACCGTTGTCCGATGGCGCTCACCTCCACCCCGGAGCAGCCGCTGCCCGTGCGGACGGTCGCCCGGGCGATCGGCGAGTGGATCCACCGGCTCGGCCGGGTCTGGGTGGAGGGCCAGCTCACCGAGATCGTGCGGCGGCCGGGCCTGGCCACCGTGTTCCTCACCCTGCGTGACCCGGTAGCCGACGTGTCGCTGCGGCTGACCTGCCCGCGGGCGGTCTGCGACGCGCTCGGGGCCGCGCTCACCGACGGCTCCCGGGTGGTCGTCCACGGCAAACCGTCGTTCCATCCCGCGCGGGGGACGCTCGCGCTCGCCGTCACCGAGATCCGCCCGATCGGCACCGGGGTCCTGCTCGCCCGGCTCGAACAGCTGCGCGGCATGCTCGCGGCCGAGGGGCTGTTCGCGGCCTCCCGCAAGCGCCGGCCGCCCTTCCTGCCCCGGGCCGTCGGGCTGATCACCGGGCGGGCCAGCGCCGCCGAACGGGACGTGGTCATGAACGCCCGCCGCCGC
>NZ_CEVIVD010000054.1:0-4866 GCF_982290655.1 Protofrankia sp. CiP1_Cm_nod3 | reverse complement strand
GCGGCGGCGGGTCGCTGGAGGATCTGCTGCCGTTCTCCGACGAGGCGCTGGTACGGGCCGTGGCCGCGGCCGTCACCCCGGTGGTCTCCGCGATCGGTCACGAGCAGGACGCGCCCCTGCTCGACTTCGTCGCGGACGTGCGGGCGTCCACGCCGACGGACGCGGCCAAGCGGGTGGTCCCGGACGTGGCCGAACAGCTCACGCTGGTGACGACGCTGCGTGGCCGGGCCCGGCGGGCCGTCGAGCAGCGCCTGGACCGGGAGGAGCGCTGGCTGGCCGACCTGCGCGGCCGCCCGGCGCTGGCCGCGCCCGGGCGTGAGCTCGACCGTCACGACGAGCACATCCAGGCGCTGCGCTTCCGTGGGCGGCGCTGCGTGCTCCACCGGCTGGAGCGGGCCGAGCAGGAACTGGCCCACGCGTCGGCCCAGTTGCACGCGCTGTCACCAGCGGCCACCCTGGACCGGGGATACGCGCTGGTACGCAGAGCCGCCGACGGATCCGTCGTGCGCGACCCCGGCCAGGCCGGCCCCGGGGACGCGCTGACCATACGGGTCGCGGGCGGCTCCTTCCCCGCGACCGCTGGCGCGCCGACGCGGACCGACATCCCGGCCTGAGCCGGGAATCCGCCCCGTTCGGGAGGTCCGCCCGAGCCGGGAAGCCGGCACCGGCCGGGTGGAGCGGGGCGGGGGCTCCGGGCCCGGGCCCGGGCCCGGGCCACGAAAAAGATGATCGAAAAGCTTTCGGCCGGCCGGGGCGGTGGGAATCATCGTCAGGTGCCACCGCCGCCGCGCGCCCACCAGGGCATCAGGAAAACTCGGTAAACCAACCGGGGACGACGCAATACATCCGGTCAGCTTCGGACGGTAGTCGTCAGACTATTTCCTGGATCATGGCACGTTCCTTCACACCCGTGGTGCTATGATTTCCAGCGGAAGATTTCAAACGTCCGTCAGCGGGCCGGGGGGCAGCGCGATCATGGTTTTTCGCACCGCCGACGGCCCACATCCCCGGGCCCCTGGGAGGAAAACATTGGCGCGACCAGTGCTGGCGCGCTCGTGTTCAGCCGGTGGAGAAGTTTCTCGCCAGCCACCCCGGAGCCCCTCGGCGCCACAACCCCGACACGATCACTATCGTGCCGGTGAATCAACGGGGCAGCGCAACGGAAACAATCCGCGCACATCGCGGCCCGGCACGGCCAACCGGAGAAACAAAACCACCACCCGGGGCCGGGCATGACCGAAAGTTTCTCCGTCCTGCCCGTGCTGATGTTCCACAGTATCGGCAACGGCGCCAGCGCGGCATTTCGTCGATGGCAGGTCCCGCCGGCGCTGCTCGTCGAGCAGCTAGCCTGCCTGAGTGCGGCCGGCTACCAGTTGCTGGGCCTTTCCGAAGCGCTTTCCCAACCAGCCGGGAAACATGTCGCGATCACCTTCGACGACGCTTTCGCGGATTTCTCCACGCACGCCGTCCCGGCACTGCGGCAGGTGGGCGCCGGAGCGACCCTCTACGCCCCCACCGCCTACGTGGGCGGCCGGGCGACCTGGCTGTCGGCCTACCCGGAGGGCGCATCCCCCCTGCTGGCCTGGTCCGACCTGCGGGATCTCCACGCCGCCGGCTACGAGATCGGCTCGCACGGCCACCGGCACACCGACCTCGACCTGCTGGCCGGCCCCGAACTGCGCCGTGACGTCGAGACCAGCCGCCGCCTGCTCGGAGCCGAGCTCGGCTCTCCCGCCCGGAGTTTCTGTTACCCGTTCGGCTATCACACACGAGCTGTCCGCGCGGCCGTGGCGGACGCCGGTTTCGCCTCCGCCTGTGAGGTGGGATACCGCATTCACCGCCGTGACACGTCCCCGTTCTCGATAAGCCGGCTGATAGTCACCGGCTCGACGAGCCCGGAACAGGCCCTCGCGCTGGTCCGCGGTGGCCAGCCCGGGGTTGTTCCGTACCTGCGACGTGGCACCCGGACCCCGTGGCGTGCTTTCCGGGCCGCCCGGCGCGGCCTGCGCGCGCGCCAGGAGCCGGCCGTCCAGGAACAACCATGACCGGTTTACCGGAAGCCCGCCCGCCGGCCGGCCGCACCAGCTGGCCGGAAGACGGCGCGGACGCCGTCCCGTTCACGCCGTCCCGAGGCCCCGAACGTCCGTGGAGAAAACCGTGACCAGTGTCAGTGTCGTGGTGTGCAGTCATCTCGTGGCACGATGGCCGCAACTCATGAACGCTCTCGACTCGCTCCAGGACCAGAAACTACGCCCGGAACGTGTCGTCGTAGTCGTGGACGGTGACGACGAGCTGCTCGCCCGGCTGCGTGAGCGGGCCGGTGCCGAACTCGTCCTCAGCACCGGGGGGCGTACCGGGCTGTCCCATGCGCGTAATGTCGGTATTGCCGCGGTCGACAGCGAGTTCGTGGCATTTCTGGACGATGACGCGGTCGCCGATCCGTCCTGGCTGTCATCTCTCGTGCAGGTCGCGACCGCCGGCCCCGACATTCTGGGAGTCGGCGGCTGGGTGACCCCTGACTGGGGCGGTGAGAAACCCGGCTGGTTCCCGCCCGAACTGCTCTGGACGGTCGGTTGCAGCCACCAGGGCCTACCCACCCAGCAGACTACCGTGCGTAATGTTTTCGGTGGCTGCGCCCTGTTCCGGCGGAGCGTGTTCACCACCGCCGGCGGTTTCGACACCCGCCTGGGCCGGCAGCTCAGGGGAGCGTCGGGCTGCGAGGAAACGGAGCTGTGCGTCCGCGCCGCCGCCCTGATCCCGGACGGCCGGTTCGTGCATGAACCGGCCGCGGTCATCCATCATCAGGTGCCCGCCCAACGGCAGCGTCCCTCGTACGTCGTGCGCCGGTGCTGGGCGGAAGGCGCGTCAAAGGCCACGCTCCGGCGTTTGTGCGCGGGCTACCGCACGCCGGCACGCGGCCCGCTCGGCCCTGAACGCGACTTCGTTCTCAAGGTGCTGCCACGCGGGGTGCGTGGCGGTCTCGGGGCCTTTCTCCGGGGACGCCCGGCGGGCCTCGCACGGGCCGGCATGATCGTCGCGGGAACCGGGACGACCATCCTGAGCTTTCTGCTCGCCGTGATCCGTACTGCCTTCTCCCCCGCGCGGGCGGCCGGCCGCCGCCCGGTCCTCCCGGCCACCGGTCCTACACCGCCGGGCGCGCCGGCCACCGGCACCGTCACCGGCACCACCCGGGCCCCGGCTCCCCCGGATTCCCCGAACGCCGCGGATTCCCCGGCTGCCGCCGGCGCTTCCGGTGCTTCCAGCGCTTCCGGTGCTTCCGGTGCTTCCGGCGAGGACAGCCCGTCGCCGGCAGCGAACCCGGCCGCAGAGGCCACTACGCCCAACATCCACACCCTCTCGGCCTGAACCCGGCCTGAACCGGTCGTCAGACCGGTCGCTGACTGGCCCTGCCGGCGAACATGCCAGCAGGGCCAGTCAGCGGTTCCAGACCTCGAAGACGGCGTCCAAGCCGAGGTGCGCAAGCCGCACGGGGTGACAGAGCGGAGCTGACGGCCGCGCCAACGGGGCCGCCAGCCGTTCGACCGTGCCGGCCTGGGCGCACAGGGGGAAAGAGACCAGCGGCCTGGGTCAGGAAGCGGCCTGGAGGCGGTCGGCGGCCGCGGCGATCTCGGCGCGGAGGGCATCCTTGAGCGGGGCGGGAGCGAACGAGTGCTCCACCGCGGCCGCGGCCAGATCGACCACCTGGTCGCGGCGCAGCCCCAGGCTGCGCAGCGCGTGCAGGTATTCGTCACGCAGCGTGGTACCGAACATGGGTGGATCGTCGCTGTTGAGACTGACCGGCAGCCCCAGTTCGATCATCGTGGGCAGCGGGTGGTCCGGATAGCCCGCGACGACCCCGGTGCGCAGGTTCGACGTCGGGCACACCTCCAACGGGATGCGGTGTGCCCGTAGATGATCAACGAGGGCCGGGTCGTCGAGGGCCCGGATGCCGTGGCCGATGCGCTCGGCGTGCAGGTACTCGAGGGCGTCCCAGACGGTGCGCGCCCCGGTGGTCTCGCCGGCGTGGGGGACGCGGTGCAGCCCGGCGTCCCGCGCGACGGTGAACGCCTCGGCGAACTGCGGGCGGGGCACACCGGCCTCCGGCCCGCCGAGACCGAGCGCGATCACGGACTCCCGGCGGCTCAGCGCGAACTCGACGGTGCCCTCGGACGCGGGGCGCAGGTCCATGCCCGGCAGGCCGGGAATATCGGTCACCCACCGCACCTGGATGCCGGTCTCCCGCTCGGCGTCCAGGCGGCCCCGCTCGATGCCGCCGAAGAGCTCGTCGGCGTCGATGCCACGCCCGATATGCAGGAACGGCGTAAAAGTGATCTCGGCATACCGGACCCCCTGGCCGGCGAGCCCCAGCGCGGTCTCCCTGGCGAGGACGGCGAAGTCGTCAGCGTCCCGCAGCACCCGGACGGCGGCCAGATACACCTCGATGAAGTGGTCGAAGTCGCGGAACTCGTAGAACTTCGTCAGGCTCTCGATGTCGGTGGGCAGATCGTCCACCCCGTGGCGGCGCGCCAGGGCGAGCAGGGTCCGCGGACGCATGGATCCCTCAAGATGGACGTGCAGCTCCACCTTGGGCAGCGCGTCGACGAACTCCTCGTCACCGAGCTCTTCCGCCACGTTCCGCCCTGTCACGCCCGACCCCTTCCCGGCCCGCCCGCCGGCATCACCGACACTCATCGGCTGCCGCCCGCACGACCCACACAACACCACACGGTCCGTACGGGCGCCACCACCCCGCATGCCGGCGGACGACCGCCCCGGCACACCCGTCCCACCAGACAGAACCGCACAGCCCCTTCCCCCGCTGCCCCTTCACCGGAACGAGTGTGTAAGTGGCTGCCAGAGCGGCCA
>NZ_CEVIVD010000053.1:23392-32497 GCF_982290655.1 Protofrankia sp. CiP1_Cm_nod3 | reverse complement strand
CCCGCTGGCTGCGCGCCCGGCTGCGGCTGCTGGCCGTCTACCGGTGGCGGTGGCGGCCGGTGATGGTGCACACCGGGCTGGCAATCCGCATCCCGGTGTCCAACGGCGACCGGGTCGCCTTCGCCGAAACCTTCCCCCGCATCCGCACGATCCGTTCCGACCGGTGGGCGGATCGGCTGCGGGTCGAACTGCTCTACGGGCAGACCCCGCCGCAGTGGGCGGAGCAGGCCGAGGCGCTGCGGCAGGCGTTCCGCGCCCAGACCTGCCGGATCCGCCCGGATACCCGAGTGGGATACATCTGGCTGGAGTTCACCCACCGTGACCCGCTGGCCGGCCTCGTCCCCCCGGCCGACCTCGACGGCCCGGACGCGGACGACGGAGACGACGACGGGTGGGATGACGACACGCCGGTGAACCTGACGGGAATCCCGATCGGCCGGCGGGAGGACGGCCAGCCCTGGCGGCTACCGGTCCGCGGCGCCCACGTGCTGGTGGCCGGGGCGACCGGGGCGGGGAAGAGCTCGGTGCTGTGGGCGACGATCCGCGGGCTCGGCCCGGCGGTGCGCGCCGGCCTGGTCGAACTGTGGATCGCCGACCCCAAGGGCGGAATGGAACTGGCGTTCGGCCGGGGCATGTTCACCCGGTTCGCCACCGACACCGCCGGCATCGCCGACCTGCTCGACGACGCCGTGACGGTCATGCGCGACCGGGCCGGACGGCTGCGCGGCGTGACCCGGCTGCACACCCCGACCGTAGACGAGCCGCTGATCGTCGTCATCGTCGACGAACTCGCCGCGCTCACCGCCTACGTCACCGACCGGGAACTCAAACGGCGGCTGGCCGCGTCCCTGCCGCTGCTGCTGTCGCAGGGCCGGGCACCCGGGGTGATGGTCATCGGCGCGGTGCAGGACCCGCGGAAAGAGGTGCTGCCGTTCCGGGACCTGTTCCCGGTCCGGGTGGCGCTGCGGCTGACCGAAGCCGACCAGGTCGATCTCGTGCTGGGCGACGGCGCCCGCGACCGCGGGGCACGGGCCGAGGAGATCCCCGACGGGCTGCCCGGGGTCGGCTATGTGCTCGCCGACGGGCAGGCCGACCCGGTGCGGGTGCGGGCCGCCTGGGTCGACGACGCCAAGATCTCCCGGATGGCGCACCGCTACCAACCGCCCGTGACCGGCACGGTAATCGGCCTGGACGATCTCGGCACAGGGTGGACCCCGGATGCCACCGGCTGGGCGGCATGACCGACCCGGACGGCTACGCCCCGGTGTATGTGCTGCCGCTGTGCGGCTGGTGCCGGCATCTGTGGGTGGCGCACCGGGCCGGCGCCGGTTGTCGGGTGCCGGTCGGGCGGGGGCGGGTGTGCGGCTGCCGGGAACCGCCCCCCGGCCACCCGCCCGGCCCCGACCCGGCCGGCGACGGCCAGGACCAGGACCACGACCACGACCACGACGATCAGGATCAGGAGGAGCGGGCCGCATGACGCACGGAACGGACCCCGCCGGCCTGCTGTCGGCGCATCCGGACAGTCCGACCGGCCCCGTCGCGACCACAGGCCCGGCGGCGGGGAGTCGGGCGGCGCGGCTGCGGCTGCCGCTGGCCCGGCAGGTCCTCGAGGCGGTCGCGGTCGACAACGGGGTGTGCCTCCGCCCGCTGGCCATGCGCCGGGTGGACCTGACCACCGGCGAGACGGAAACCGTCCCGGTGCCGTGCGGGGCCACCCTCGCCAGCAAGTGCCCGCCGTGCGCGGACCGCGCACGCAAACTGCGGATGGCGCAGTGCCAGGCCGGCTGGCACCTCGACGACGAACCGTTGCCCGACCCGGACCCGCCTGGCGACGACGCGAAAACCCTCGTCCAACTCCGCGCGGATCTCGAAGCCGTCCGCACCGACGCCGTCACCAGCCACAACGTCGAGCAGATCGCCGAAGCCGACGATCTGATCTCCCAGGTGGACGCCGCGTTGACCGATCTTGGTGTGCGCGGGACGACCGCGCCGGAGGTCCGGGAGCGGCCCCGGCGGACCCGGTCGACGAAACGGCGGCAGGATGCCCCCGACCTGCCCCGGCTGCCGGTGGACCGGCGCACCGTGGGGCGGACGTTCACCGCCCCCGACGGGATGGTGTGGCGGCCGTCGATGTTCCTGACGTTGACCTGCGACAGCTACGGCCGGGTGCACTCGGATGGCACCCCGGTGGACCCGACGTCGTACGACTACCGGCGGGCGGCCCGGGACGCGATCCACTTTCCCAAGCTGCTCGATCGGTTCTGGCAGAACCTGCGCCGGGCGGTCGGCTGGGAGGTGCAGTACTTCGCCGCCCTGGAGCCGCAACGGCGGCTGGCGCCGCATCTGCACGCGGCGATGCGCGGGACGATCCCGCGGGTGCTGCTGCGCCAGGTGGCGGCGGCCACCTATCACCAGGTGTGGTGGCCGGCGTGTGACCGGCCGGTCTACGCCCCGGGCCGGCTGCCGGTCTGGGACGAGCGGGCCGGCGGCTACACCGACCCGGACACCGGCGCACCGTTGCCGACCTGGGATGCGGCGCTGGATGCGCTCGGCGACGATGCCGAACCCGCGCACGTGGTCCGGTTCGGGGTGCAGGTCCGCGCGGACGGGATGACCGCGAACAACGTCAACACCGGCCGGTTGATCGGCTACCTGACCAAATATCTGACCAAGTCGTTGGACGCCTGCCATGCGGCGACCAGCGACGCGCAGCGGGCGCATGTGGACCGGCTCGCCGACGCCCTGCGCTACGAACCCTGCGCCCCGGGCTGTGCGAACTGGCTGCTCTACGGCGTCCAGCCGAAAAACCCGCGGGCCGGGCTCGTGCCCGGACGGTGCCGGGGCAAGGCCCACCGGCGCGAAACCCTCGGCTTCGGCGGCCGGCGGGTGCTGGTCAGCCGGAAGTGGTCGGGCAAGACCCTCGCCGACCACAAAGAAGATCGGAAAGTCTGGGTGCGGCAGCAACTTGCGGTCCTCGGTCACATCGACACCGGCGGCCAGGACGGCGGCGCCGACCGGGTGGTCTGGCAGCTTCTCCGACCCGGGGATCCGGCCACCCCGCGGCGTGAACACCTGCTCCTGCGTGCGGTTGCGGACCGCCACCGGTGGCGCGCCCAACTGGATGCGGCGCGGGCCGCGCGTGGACAGCCCGACCCGGTGTCGGCAACCGACCCTCTACTCCGCGATGCCGCATGATCTCCATGTCTTACGACGATTCCGGCGAGGAAGTATGAACAAGCTTCTCCTGACCGCGGCCGAAGCCGCCGCGGTCCTCGGTGTCGGCCGGTCCACCGTCTATGAACTGATGGCGGCGGGGCAGATCGAATCCGTCCGCATCGGACGGGCGCGGCGGATCCCACGGGCGGCGCTCGTCGCCTACGTCGACCGGCTCCGCGGCGCCCCGGGCACGGAGGCCGCAGCATGATCACATGCTGGTCCGCGCCGAACTGGACAGCCGGGTTTCGGCAGTGCATCACGCGCGGCGATGCGGCCCGTGGGCCTCCGGTCGTACAGACACAAAGATCTGTAAGGCGGTCCCGGCGGGTGCGCCAACACCACACCGGGACCTTGATCAGCACCCCTTAACAGCCAAGGGAGTACCGACCCGTGCCCATCATTCCGCCTGACCTCGACCCGCCGCGCGACCCCTCCGACGGACAGCCCTTCGTCCGCCTCGACGCCCCCGGCCACGGCTTCTACGAGATGACCGTCAAGCCGGGCGCCGACCCGTTCGACATCGCCCGGACCGCGGTCGCGATCCCCACCGACGCGGTGTTCGTCGAAGCCCTCGGAGACGTCGACGTGGTTCTGGTGTTCCGCGCGATCCCCGGCAGCGCGCTTCCGGCAGTCCCCATACCGCGCGGGCATGGCCCGGCTGGCGGCTGGGTGCCTGACGTCCGCCCGTATCGGATGGTTCCCGCGCAGCCTCAGCCGCGCTGACCAGGACTCGCGGTCCTTCCCCCATTTCTTTCCCGTTCCTCTGGTGGGCGTTACGCCCGTCGGGAGTGCGGACGGGTCCAGGGTCGGCGAAGCCGATCACGTAGTGACGCGTCAGCGCCCTGGACGCGGCCGGGCTCCCGACGGACCCTCCCCGCCCCAGAGGAGCGGGTCATCCATGCGCGACGAACTCGAAAGTGAGGCTCGTTCAGATGGCGAAGCGGATCAACGGTGAGGGCACCTACTATCAGCGCAAGGATGGGCGTTGGGAAGGTGCGGCCTACGTGCTGATGCCCGACGGAACGTACAAGCGACGCCGGGTCTACGGGAAGACGGACGAAGAGGTTCGGCAGAAGCTGACCGACCTCAAAGCAAGTTCCGACCAGGGCATTCCGGCAGAGGCCACGGGCTGGACGGTCGGGCGGTTCCTGACGTACTGGCTTGAGCAGATCGTGAAGCCGGCGTGCAAGCCGAGGACGTACCAGGGGTACGAAGTGGTGGTCCGGGTGCACCTTGTGCCTGCGCTCGGGAAGAAGAAGCTGAACAGGCTCACCGGGGCGGACGTACGGCTGTTCCTCCGGCGTCTGGAGAACATGTGCCTGTGCTGCCTTCACAAGACGGATCACAAGCGGGCCGAGGACGAGCGACGGTGCTGCGCGGCCGACCGGTGCTGCAAGTCGTTGCCGTCCCTCCGGCTGCGGCAGCAGGTCCATGCGGTGCTGCGCAACGCGCTGGAGGCGGCGGTCCGGGAGGAGCTGATCCGTCGAAACGTGGCGAAGCTGGTCAAGGTTTCAGGTCCGAAGTACAAGGTCAACCGCGGGCTGACCGTCGATCAGGCCCGCAAACTGCTGGTGGCGGCCGAGGACGACCGGTTGCACGCGCTCTACGTCCTGGCGCTGTTCCTGGGGCTCCGGCGCGGCGAGCTGCTCGGGCTGCACTGGTCGGACGTCGACCTTGACGCCGGGAGCCTCACCGTGCGGCGCAACCTGCAACGGGTCGATGGTGAGTTGCGGACGGTCATGCCGAAGACGGAGCGGTCGGAACGGACGATTCCGCTTCTCGGCGCCACGGCGGACGGGCTGCGTCGCCATGCGGACCGGCAACGGGAGGAAAGGTCCTACGCTGGGCCAGCCTGGGTGGAGACAGGCCACGTGTTCACAAGCACGATCGGTACGCCGATCGAGCCGGACAACCTCCGGCGGAGTTGGTATCCGCTACGCGAGAAGATCGGGGTCGAAGACGTCCGTTTTCATGATCTTCGGCATACCTGTGTGACCTTGCTCCTGCATCTGGGTGTGCCGCCGCACACAGTCCGAGACATCGCCGGACACGCGGCGATCGAAGTTACGATGACGATCTACGCACATACATCGCTCGATCAGATGCGAGAGGCGCTGACCAAGCTGGACGATCAGCTTCGCTGACGTTGCCGTCAGGGTTGCCGTCAACAATGACCAGGGATCATGGCCCGGAAGACGAAGCCGCAGATCAGAGGTGGTGGGCAGGGGCGGGGTCGAACCGCCGACCTTCCGCTTTTCAGGCGGACGCTCGTACCGACTGAGCTACCTGCCCCGGTGCGACCATCCTGTCATACGCGGGCCTAGCAGGCCACATCGATGGATGTCGTCAGCGTGCTGTCGCTGCTGGCATCCGATGACGTGAGCGCGGTCCCGACGGGATTCGAACCCGCGACCTCCGCCTTGACAGGGCGGCGTGAACTCCAGACTTCACCACGGGACCATGCTGTGCTGTTCAGTTGTATCACATGCCTTGCCGGTTGCCGCTGCCTGTCTTCAGTGAGAAGAGCCTGCCAGGATCATGTGATCATGTTCCTGAGAAGCTTCCTCCGGGGCCTCTGAGGTTGATCGGGGTTCCGGTCGACCAAGGCTCCGTCTGATGCTGGACAACAGCCTACAGCACGGCGGGAGCGTCCGGGGATGGAGGCTGGCGTGCCTGCGCACACGGCGGATCTTTCGAGTCCGGCAGGCCGTCCGACAGGGCCCGGACGGGCCGGTGGTGCGCCTGTCCGGGCCCTGTCGTGGGCCTGTGCGGAGCCGCCAGCCATGCTGGGGCCGCTGGCAGGCCCCGGCAGCAGGCTCCGCGGGTCAGTCCGGCAGCTCGGCGAGATGCTCGGCGGTGCGGGTGTCGCCGTCGACGGTCGCGGCCACCACCACGGTGGTTCCGGTCCTGAAGTCGCCGATGCCGGCGTCGTCACCGTCGGCCCAGAGGTCGGTGTCGCCGGTCACTGCGTAGGTGGCTTTGTACCCGTCCTTGCTGCTGATCGTGACCGAGGTCTGGGACAGGCTGGTCAGCTCGCCGCGCTGGTAGGTGATGACCTGGTAGCCGTCGTCCGTCCGGACCGTCGCGTCGCCGTGCAGCGGGCGGGACACGTCGACGCCGTCGACGCCGTCGCCGTCGTAGCCCCACCAGCCTGGGCCGCCGTGCCAGTGGTGATGCCTGTGTCGCGGCTGGTCGGAGTCCAGCGTGGTCGTGTCCTTGCTTGAGTCCTCGCCCGGTGACAGGGTGGTCGCCGCCCCGGCTGGGGAGATCAGGTTGGTGGGGCTGCCAGGTGAGGCGAGTGCTACCGCGGTGACGCCCGCGATGCTCAGAGTCCCGACTGTCGCGATCGTCGTGAGCGTGGTGCCAAGTCGAGGTCGCATCGTCGTCTACCCCCTTCGACGTACCCCAGCGGCACGTCTGATCCATTCCTAGCGTGGGCTGATCACCTGAGCCCTGAGTTCAGGAAGCGTTCAGAGTTTATGAGAACTCTCCGCTGTTGACTTGTTGCACTCAGTATTATCAACCTGTCTGAAGAGATTGCGGCCCGGAAAAACCAGGAGCCAACGGCCGGAAGGGCATCGGCCGGGAGGAAATCGCCGGAAGGGAGGTCACTGCTTGGTGAGGAAGCCGAGGAAGAGCGGGTTGACGACCTCGGGGTGGGTCCAGCCGATGTTGTGCGGGCCGCCGTCGACTTCGTGATACTGCGCGTTCCTGACCAGGGCCCGCAGCCGGCGCCCGGTGTTGTCGATGGGCAGGATGCGGTCCTCGGTGCCCTGCGCGACCAGCAGCGGGACGTTCGACAGCGCGGGCACGTCACCGCGGAAGTCGGTGCACCACGCGTCGACGCACCGCAACGTGCCGAGCGCCGAGGCGTCGGTGGCCACGGCCCAGGCGTGCTGCCAGGCCTGCTCGCTGGCGCGGGCGGTACCGCCGAAGACGTCCATGTTGTAGAAATTGTCGAGGAAAACCTTCTGATAGGCGAACCGGTCGTCACGGATGGCCTGCTTGGTCTCCTCGAACACCGTTGCCGGCACGCCTTCGGGATTGTCGTCGGTTTTCAGCAGATATGGTGCGAGCGGCGCGAACAGGGCCGCGGCGGCGACGCGGTCGGTGCCGTACGCGCCGATATAGCGGGTGATCTCGCCGGTGCCCATCGAGAAGCCGGCCAGGACGATGTCGCGCAGGTCGAGCGTTTCGATCAGCGCGTTCAGGTCGGCGGTGAACGTGTCGTAGTCGTAGCCGGTTACGGGCTGGCTGGACCTGCCGAATCCCCGGCGATCGTAGTGGATCACCCGATAGCCGGCGTCCAGCAGCATCGGGATCTGCTTCTCCCACGATGCCCCGTTGAGCGGGAAACCGTGGATCAGTACGACCGGCTGGCCGGATCCGTGGTCCTCGTAGTAGATATCGATATCGCCGGAATTCTCCTGGTCGACGGTTACATAAGGCATTTTCTCCCCCTTGCGCGGATGTACGTGACCGCTGGCAACGGTCGTACCCGGCCGGGTCGTGCGGCATCCATCCGTGACCGCGCGTCGCCCGCGGCATCGCCTGTCCGGGTCCACCCAGGCGCCCGGGCCCGGGTGCGGCTCGACGGCAGGTCCGCGGATTTTACAGGTCTACAGGTCTACAGGTCTACAGGTCTACAGGTCTACAGGTCGCGGTTGCGCAGGTGTTCCAGAGCGCGTCGGTCGCGTTTGGTCGGGCGTCCCGCGCCGCGGTCGCGGACACCCGTCGCCGCGACGCTCTCCCGTGCCGCCGGCGGCGGGCTGCGGTCGATGAAGCATTCTCCGGCGACGGTCGCGCTGACCCGTTTGTTGAGAACGCGGGTGACGACGATGGTCCGCTCGCGCCCGGCGTGCCGCACCCGTACCTCGTCCCCGGCATGCACCGCGTGGGCCGGCTTGACCCGCTCACCGTTGAGATGGACATGCCCGGCGCGGCAGGCCGCGGCCGCCTGCGACCGTGTACTGACCAGCCGTACGGACCAGATCCAGGCGTCGACCCGTACGCTCTCCTCCTGCGCCGCCATGACACGACTCTACGAATCCAACAGCCGCCTGGTCACCAGCCGGACGGAGGACAGGCGGGAGGCAAAGGAGCGGTGCGTACGCTCCATCCGTATGGCACTGGCGCATGGTGACGGGGTGAGATTACGAATTGTCACCGGAATCTCCTGCCCGTCCGAGTGGTTTGCTCACCGTCCGTACAGGGGGAGCTGAGGGCCATCATGCCCGCGCCGAACATGCGCGGAGGCCGGGTGGCACGTTGTCGTCGGCGCAGCAGGGCGGCGATGAGTACGACGAGCGCGGCGACGGCGTAGGAGAGGATTCGCAGCGTCCGGGCATCGCCTGGCAGATCCGTGAACAGGGAGACGTACACGGGATGACCGGCGGCTGCGACGGCGAGCCATTCCAGTCGGCCTGCGAGGACGGCGAGCGCCACCAGCAGAATGCCGTACCAGGGCTGGACCGGGGTGGCGATGAGAAAGGCGGCCCCGACGAGCCACAGCGCGGCCCGTTCGAGGGGAACCCGGCGCGGGTCGCAGCGCAGGACGGCCACGGTGACCATCGCCAGCACCGACACGGCGACGGCCTTGGCGACGGCCCCGTCGAGGCCGAGGGCTGTGAGCAGCAGGAAACGGCTGCCCCGGCCGTATCCCTCGACGTTGAGGTACTCCGGGAGAAAGCCGAGGGCCGCTGGCCCGACGGCCAGGACGTGGGGCAGGTAGGAGAGCCCGACGACCGTGACGGTCGCCCCGATCAGGGTGACCGGGCGGCGTCGGGCGGCTGCCGGCAGGAGCAGCGCCGGGTACAGCTTGACCGCCACCGCCGCCGCGAGCAGCATCCCGGCGACCCAGGCCCGGCGACGGGTGGGTGTTTCCCC
>NZ_CEVIVD010000053.1:19100-23078 GCF_982290655.1 Protofrankia sp. CiP1_Cm_nod3 | reverse complement strand
CTGCGACGGTTTCGCTGGCTGTACCGGCGCCACCAGCTCCGCCTGTCCGCGTGGTGCTGGCGGATCGGGGACGGCGCCGCGAGGTGAGGAGCGCGATGCCGCCGAGCGCGAGCAGCGCGGCGAGGACGTCCACATGCGCGTCGGAGCCGATCTCAAGACCGGCGAGCGGCGAAAGGGCGTAGAAGCCGGCGTGGCGTGGGTCCCGGCCCCGCGCCACCAGCATCGTCATCATCAGCCCGACCAGGGCCAGTGACGCCAGCGACGCGTAGAACTGCGTCTTGTGCTCACCCGGCGGGCCGGGCAGGAAATGCACCATGGTGAAGTAGGCCTGCGCCACCGGGGGGTAGACGGTATGCGCCCGGGGATAGTTCAGCCGGATGCAGCCCGGGCCGCGCCCGATGGCGGCGCAGCCGGCCGGGTCCGGGAACAGCCAGTGGTCGCGCAGGTGGGCGAGCGCGGGGTCGAGCGGGCCGTAGTGGTACGGGTCGATACCGGCTGCCTGCACCCGGCCGTCCCAGACGTAGCGGTAGAGGTCGTCGGACAGCTGCGGGCCATGGGTGAGCGCCACGGCGTGGATGCTGACGGTGCCGGCGAGCAGCAGGCCGACGGCGAGCCGGCGAGGGGCGGCGTGCAGCAGCAGGGCCGCGGTGATCACGCCGAGCACCCACCAGAGCATGGTCAGGTACAGCACGCTCGCCCGGCCGGGCAGGTAGCCGGGCTGGCGCAGGATCGCCGTCTGCACCGCGAGAAGGCCCAGCAGCCCGACGGCGGCGGTAACCAACGCCGTCCACATCCGCGTCCGCGTCCACATTCGCGCCCGCGCCGTCCGCGTGCGGGTGTGGCCGTGCCCCGGGTCGGCAACGGCCCGGGTCGCCGGCGGTGCGTGCGGTACGCGAAGGGCGCGGGGCATGGACCCGACCCTGGCAGCGTTTCCCGGCGGTCCGGGTGCCCTCACGGCCGGTTTCTCCGTTCCGTAAGGCTTCGGCGGGGCCGGCGGGGTGCGCGCCGGACCTACCGTGCGGGCGTGCGACCAATCACCGGCTTGTTCACCGGACGTCTTCCGGAGCCACCCGCGACACTGCGCCGCGGGCCGTTACGTGCGAACGCCTTTCCCAGCCGCCTGCACGACCCGCGGGTCGCCTCGCTGCTGGGTATCTGGCTCGGGATCGCCTTCGGGGTGTGTTTCCTGACCGGGCTGGTGTCGCATTTCATGCAGCACCCACCGTCGTGGTACGTCTGGCCGTCCCGCCCGGTGTCGCTGTACCGGGTGACGCAGGGGCTGCACGTGACGACCGGGCTGGTGTGCGTCCCGTTGCTGCTGGTGAAGCTGTGGACGGTGTACCCGCGGCTGTGGGAGTGGCCGCCGGTGCGTTCGGTCGCTCATGCCCTGGAGCGGCTGTCGATCGTGCCGCTGATCGCCGGGGCCGTCTTCCAACTGGCCACCGGGATCGCGAACACCGCCCAGTGGTACCGGTTCCGGTTCTTCTTCACCGTCACCCACTACTGGGTCGCCTGGATCACGATCGGCGCGCTGGGTGTACATATCGTCGCGAAACTCGCGGTCGTGCGGGCGAACGTGGGCCGCGGCCGGAACAGCCGGCAGCACCTGACGGACCGGGTGAGTGCTCCCGAGCCGCCGGGCAACGGGCTGTCCCGGCGCGGTCTCGGTATCGCCGTCACCAGCGCCGCCGGTGTCATCGTGGTGACGACCGCGGGGCAGTGGATGCCGGGCCTGTCCGGGCTCGACCTGCTCGGGCCGCGCCGGCCGGACCTCGGCCCGCAGGGGCTGCCGGTCAACAGGACCGCGGTGGCGGCCGGGGTCGCCGCGGCTGCCCGCAGCCCGGGCTATCGGCTGGAGGTGGTCGGCCCGCGCCCGTTCGTCCTCACTCTCGACGAGCTGCGGGCGTTGCCCCATCACGAATCGAGGCTGCCGATCACGTGTGTGGAGGGCTGGGCCGCGGACGCCACCTGGCGTGGCCTCCGGCTGCGGGACCTGCTGGATGCCGCCGATGTCCCGGTGGACGCGACGGTGCGGGTGGAGTCCCTGGAGGCGGGCGGGGCCTACCGGAGCAGCGAGGTGCGCCCGCCGCATGCCCGGGACCCGCTGACCCTGCTGGCCACCGTCCTCAACGGAGCGGAGCTGGACATCGACCACGGATACCCGGCGCGGCTGATCGCGCCGAACAGGCCCGGCGTCCTGCAGACCAAATGGGTACACCGGGTGGTGATGCTGTGAACGGACAGGTGCCGCTGCCGCGCATCCACGGGCAGGAGGAGCCAGGTGGCCTGGGGCGTCCTGCCGGCCCGGCGGGCGCGGATTCCGGTACTGGTACCGGTACTGGTACCGGCCTCACGGTCGCGGCCGTGCTGCGGGTTCTGGTGGTGGCCGCCGGCCTGGCCGCGATCGGGTACGGGATCCACGGCCTGGCCGACGGGCGGCCGGCCACGAACCCGCCGAACACGACGGCGTGGCTGATCGGCGGGATCGTGGTCCACGACCTGCTGGTCGTCCCGGCGACGATGGCCGCCGGATTCGTGCTCGGCAGGCTGGTCCCGGCACCGTACCGGGCGGTGCTGCAGGGGGCGTCGGTGGTCAGCGCGGCGGTCGCCCTGGCGTCGCTGCCCCTGTGGCGCGGCTACGGCGGGTCAGCCGACAATCCCTCGGTCAATCCACTGCCATATGGACGCAACCTCGGGATTGTCCTCGGCCTGATCTGGGCGTGCGCTGCCGCCATAATTATCTACCGTATTATTTGTACCCGTTTTTCTTCAAACGGAAAGTTCTGATCTGGTTCAGGGAGATTCCGGCCGGCTGATTGAAAGGGCCGGGGCTTGTGGCGCCCGGTGGACAGGACGGCGAAGTAGCGGCCCTGGCCGTGCCAGGTTTCCGTGACGCGCAGGTCGGCGTCCGCGGCGAGGTGGGTGATTTCCTCGACGCCCACGAAGGTCCAGGGGAACGCCCGCGACAGCCGGCCGTCCGGCCCCTCCAGCCGGATCAGGGACGTGCCGGTCGGTGTCCCGGGCGGTTCGAGCTCGATCAGTGCCCGGCCGGCGGGGGCGAGCAGTTCGGCGGTGCGGCGCAGCAGCCGAACCGGATCGCCGCCGATCCCGATGTTCCCGTCGGCGAGGACCAGCACGGCCCACCGCCCTTCGCCGGGCAGGTGGCCGAACACGTCACGTCGCAGCGCCACCGCGCCGGCGCGGCGGGCGAGCCTCACCGCGAACGGGGCCACGTCGATGCCGAGGGCGGGTACGCCGCTGCTGGTGAGCGCCGCGGCAAGGCGGCCAGGGCCGCAGCCCACGTCAAGAGTCGGCCCGTTACATCGACGCAGCAGGGACGCGTCACCCGGTTTGGCGCTGCCCCGCCAGCGGCCGACCGGCAGCGGCTCCCGCCGCCCGTCGGTATGACGTATCCACAACTGTCCTGAGACGGACCGTAGCCCAGCTTCGTAGACGGCGGTGGGGCAGCACCGGCCGTGGACGGCCGCGAGTGCCTGACCGCTGGTCATGGGATCATCGCCAGGTTGGCGTGATCTTCCTGGAAGCTTCGCAGCGTCGCGGCGAACCGTCCACCTGGTGCGATCCGGGCGACCACCGCCGCGTCGGCGGCGGTGTCGACATCCCGCAGGACCGGAAGGGTCACCACCCGCAGGCCGGCTTCGGACAGGCGGGCCCGCTGCCGCGCACCGGTGTCGGGACGGGACGTCGGGACGTCGCGCAGCAGCTCGCCGTCGGGGCGTCGCAGGCCGAGCGCCCACCAGCCGCCGTCGGCGGCGGGGCCGAACACCGCGTCGGCGGAGTCCAGCGCGAGGCAGGCGTCGGCCAGCAGCGCCGGTGTCACCTGCGGGGTGTCCATCCCGATCAGCAGCGTCGGGCCGTCGCTCCCGTCGAACGCGGCGGCGAGGCGGGCGTCGAACGGCCCGGACAGCTGCGGCACGACCTCGAGCGCAGCCGGTGCCCCCGGCGCCTCCGGCGCTT
>NZ_CEVIVD010000053.1:9793-19075 GCF_982290655.1 Protofrankia sp. CiP1_Cm_nod3 | reverse complement strand
TTTCCGGTGTTTCCGGCACACGTAGCCACGGGCCCACGGCGCCGTCGAGGACGAGGGTGGGACGCAGCCGGCCGAAACCGGGAAGGCGGCCGAGCGCGCGGACCGCGGCCAGGGTGTCCGCGAGCGCGGCGGTGGCCACGGCCGCCGCCTGCTCCGGGCTGAACGGTGGCGTCAGGCGGGTCTTGACCCGGCCGGGCACGGGTTCCTTCGCCACCACCAGCAGCCTCACCGCAGGCCTGCCAGGAGCGCGGACATGTCGCGCACGGCCCGGGCCGTGCCGAGCGGCGAGCCCGTCACCTTCGACCGGCCGACCCGCGGGCGGTAGTCAACGTCGATCTCGACGATCCGCCAGCCGGCCCGCGACGCCCGCAGGAGCAGCTCCAACGGGTAGCCGAACCGGCGGTCGGCGACCGGCAGCCGCAGGAGGTCGTCACGGCGGGCGGCCCGCATCGGCCCCAGGTCGCGGACGGGTACGCCGCGGCGGCGCAGCCGTCCGGCGACGACCGCGTTGCCGAGCCGGGCATGCGGTGGCCAGGCCCGCGGCGAGGTCGGGCGCCGCCGCCCGAGCGCCAGCTCGGCACGTCCGGCCAGCAGCTCGTCGACGAGACGGGGCAGCTGGGCCGGGTCGAGGGACGCGTCGGCGTCGCACACGCACACCACCTCGGCGTCCGTGGCCCGCAGGCCGGCGTGTACCGCGGCTCCGTAGCCGCGTTCGGGCACGGTGACCACGACCGCCCCGCGCTCGCGGGCCAGCTCGGGTGATCCGTCGTGGGAGCCGTTGTCCGCGACGACCGCCCGGTAGCCGGGCGGCATCCGGCCCAGAACCCAGGGCAGCGCGCCGGCCTCGTTCAGACAGGGCAGGACGACGTCCACCAGAGGTCGCAATTTGTCACTTTCTGTAACCATAAGTGCGACTGTAGGGGCGAAACCTCCTGATCGACCCTTACGGGACGAGGAACGCCCCGCCTCACCAGTCACCGCCCCAAGGCGCACAAATGAGCGAAAGCTCGCGAAGCGCACGAAGGATGTGAATCTCGTGCTCGCCGCCTACCGCAGAGGATTACGAAGTGGAGAAGCTCGTCCCCGAGCTGGTCACAGCCGGTTGTCAGGCCCTTATCGTGACGGCGTGACCCGTGTCCTCGTCGTCGATGACGACCCGACCGTGGCCGAGGTCGTCGACCGGTATCTGCGTAACGCGGGCTTTGACGTCGACCGCGCCGCGGACGGCCTCGCGGCGTTACGGATGGCCGAGAACAGCGCGCCGGATCTCGTCGTACTCGATCTGATGCTCCCGGGCATCGATGGCATCGAGGTCTGCCGCCGGCTGCGGGAACGCCGGCCGGTTCCGGTGATCATGCTGACCGCTCGGGGTGAGGAGGCGGACCGTATCGCGGGCCTCGAAACGGGTGCCGACGACTACGTGACCAAACCGTTCTCACCGCGCGAGCTGACGTTGCGGGTGCGGTCCGTGCTGCGGCGGGCGACCGAGCCGCCGCCACCGGCATCCGGTGTGCTGCGTGCCGGCACGCTGGTCGTGGACGCGGCCGCCCGTACCGTCACCCGGCACGAGGTGGCGCTCTCCCTCACGGTGCGTGAGTTCGATCTGCTGGCCTTCCTGCTGCGCCATCCCGGCCGCGCCTTCACCCGTGCCGAGCTGCTGGAACAGGTGTGGGGATGGAGCTACGGCGACCCCTCGACGGTCACCGTCCACATCCGCCGGCTGCGGGAGAAGATCGAGGACGATCCGACCGCCCCCCGGATGCTCGTCACCGTGTGGGGTGTCGGCTACCGGTACGACCAGGCGCCGCCGCCTGCCGACGACCCGCCTGTTGCCTATGGATCGTGACAGAAAGTAGCGAAGAACGCGGCAGAACGGAGTGATCGTGAGCGCCGAACTACAGGTCGTGATGATTGCGCTTGCCTGTTCGGCCGTGGCCGCGCTGACGGGGGTGCCGCTGCTGCGTCTGCTGCGGGGACGGCCGCTGTGGGCCACGGTGGCGGCGCTCTCGGTCGTGCCGGTGCTGGCGGTGGCGGCGGGGGTCGCCGGTACCGCGCGGGCGATGTTCCTTTCCGACCACGACCTGCGGGTCGTGCTGATCGTGGTCGCTGTCTCGACGGTGGTCGCCACCGCCGCCGCGGTGCGGCTGGGGCGGCCGGTCGTTACCGCCACCACCATGCTGACCAGTGCCGCGGCCACTCTCGGTGAGGCCGGCTATCACGGAGCGGGTCGCGTCCCCACGGCTGAGCTCGCCACGCTGGCACATACGCTGGATGCCACCCATATCCGGCTGGTGGCGGCGCGTGACCGTGAACGGGCGCTGGAAGCCAGCCGACGCGAGCTGGTGGCCTGGACAAGCCATGACCTGCGGACCCCGCTGGCGGGAATCCGGGCGACGGCGGAGGCGCTACAGGACGGCCTGGTGACCGACAGTGAGACAATGTCTCGTTACCATCGGTTGATACTTGCCGATGCCGAGCGGTTGACCGGCATGGTCGACGACCTGTTCGAGCTGGCCCGTCTGCAGGCCGGGGCCTTCCGGCTGACTCTTGAGAAGGTCTGCCTCGCCGACCTCGTGTCGGACGCGATCGCCGTCGTGGACCCGATCGCGCGGGCCAAGGGCGTCACCCTCACCGGCACCGCCGATCATGCGCTGTTCGTCATCGCCGACGCGACCGAGGTCGGACGGGCGCTGACCAACCTGCTCGTCAACGCCATCCGGCACACTCCGGACGACGGGACGGTGGAGGTCACCGCCGAGGCGGACACCGCGCGGGACCGGGCGCTGCTCGCCGTGGCCGACCGCTGCGGCGGTATCCCCGCCGACGATCTGCCCCGCCTGTTCGAACTCGGTTTCCGTGGCGAGGCGGCGCGGACACCCGGCGGCGGCGATCATCCCCACCAGCTCCGGGTGCGCTCGGGGATCGGGCTGGCGATCGTCCGCGGGATCGTCGAGGCCCATGGTGGCGACGTCACCGTGCACAACCACCGGGGCGGCTGTCGCTTCGTCGTCGCGCTCCCGGCCGCCTGACCAACGCTCCCTGGCCACCTGGGCAGACGCATGCCCGCGGGCCGCGTCACGCATCCGGGCTTCCCGGGCTTCCCGGTCTCCTCCGGGCTTTCCGGTCTCCTACGGGCTTCCTCGACTTGTAAGATCTGGAGCGCCCCGGAGCCGTTAGCGTCCGCGGGTATGCGCATTCTGGTCACCGGCGGCGCCGGGTTCATCGGTTCCCACGTGGTCGACACGCTCGTGGCGGCCGGCGACAGCGTCCGAATCCTCGACGCGCTGCTGCCGGCGGTGCATCGCGGCAGGCCCGAGGTGAACGCCGCCGCCGAGCTGATCGTCGCTGACGTGGCCGACCGCTCCCAGGTCGAAGCCGCGCTCGACGGTGTGGACGCCGTCTGCCACCAGGCCGCCATGGTCGGTCTGGGGGCAGATCTCGACGACCTGCCGGCCTACGCCACGCACAACGGCCTCGCCACCGCGGTGCTGCTGGCCGCCATGGCCCGTCGCGGGGTACAGCGCCTGGTGCTGGCGAGTTCGATGGTCGTCTACGGCGAAGGTGGCTACCGCTGCCCGGCCGACGGGCCGGTGCGCCCGGGCCCGCGGCTACCGGCCGAGCTGGATGCCGGCCGGTTCGAGCCGCCGTGCCCGCGCTGCGGCTGTCCGCTGGAGCCGACGCTTGTCACCGAGGACGCGCCGCTGAAGCCGAAGAGCGTTTACGCGGCCACGAAGGTTGCTCAGGAGCACCTTGCCGCCGCGTGGGCCATCGCCACCGGCGGCAGCGTCCTGGCGCTGCGTTACCACAACGTCTACGGCCCCCGAATGCCCCGGGACACCCCGTACGCCGGTGTCGCGTCGATCTTCCGTAGCGCACTGGAACGGGGCGAGCCGCCACGCGTGTTCGAGGACGGTGGACAACTGCGCGACTTCGTCCACGTCCACGACGTCGCGCAGGCGAATCTGCGCGCGCTGCGGCACCCGGGCGCACCCGGCGAGCTCGTACCGCTCAACATCGGCTCGGGTGAGCCGCACAGCGTCGGTGACATGGCCTCGGTACTGGCTCGGGCCTTTGGTGGACCAGGGCCCGTCGTCACCGGTTCATATCGGGCCGGTGACGTCCGCCATGTCACCGCCTCGTCCGCCCGCGCCCGGGGCTTTCTCGGTTATCAGCCCCGGGTTGTCTTCAGCGACGGGGTGAATGCCTTCGCCCGCGATCCGCTGCGCGGATGACGACCCACGGTGCCTTCGTTCCCGGCACCGGTGAACGGTGGGCTTCACGCTCCGGGATATCGCCCCTGCCGGAAAACGGCCTGTTCTGCCAGCCGGGACGATACCCGGGCGGACGATGGTCAGGCGGATGGTGCTCAGGTGATGCTGCTCAGGTGATGGTGCGGCTGACCCGGACGAACAGGTGGTGGAAACCGGCGAAGCCGCCGAACAGGCCGCCGATCTCAAGCACCTGGACGCGGGCCAGCCCGTCGGCGAGGATGATGTCCGAGGGCGGCAGGTTGGCCACGGCGTTGGCGAACGCCTCGTCGAAGCTGAGCTTGGACGACAGGCCGATGGCCTCCTCGGCTCCCGCCGGCGGAGCGGGCCGGTCGGCGCCACCGCGGACGGCCTCCACAAAGCTGACCAGGTCCTTGCCGGCGGGCTCGATGTCGACGTGGTCGGTGCCGTCGGCGTGATGGACCGTGATCGTGTCCTGGTCCTCGGGGTAGCGGACCGCCTCGGCGTAGCGGTACGGCGTGACGTGCTGCGGGAAGATACCCGGCTTCGCGCGGCGCAGGAGATTGAACTGCTGCGGGAAGATGCGCAGCAGGCTCCTGGCGATGTCGACCTCGTAGCCGGGGCTGGGCAGCTCGCCTTCGGCGACGAGCAGCACGAACGGCCCCTCACGGAAGGCGCGTATCCGGGTCCGGCTCGCCAGTTCCCAACGACTCATGACTCCTCCTGGTAATTGTCGGTCGCATCCGGGATGTGGCTTCTCCGCCACGGATATCTTCTTACTTTAGGCAACTGATCAGATACTATTGGCATATAGGCGACAGTTTTGCGCCTGCCGTGGGAACACGGTGTAGGCATATGTTGCCTGTAAGCAGATCACGAAAGCCCATGAGAGCCGTTCGGGGTGGCGGGTGTGGCCGTGAGCGCGCCGATCGCGATCTACGGCACGATGTAGATCGCGATGTAGAGGCCCGACCGTGAGGCGGGGTTCCGGAGGGCTGGCGGTCCGCTTGATCCCGGTGGGCCCGCCTGCCCGCCTGCCCGCCTGCCCGCACGGCGCGGTGGGTCTGTCGTCCTGGCCGGTATGACCGGCCTCTCATGGGAGTAGGAAAAGCTCCCTTATGGGTGATGCGGGATTCGTGACCGACATCACATGATGAGGTGCACCGCCGGACGGGGCCGTTCAGACCGATCAGACGGCTGCTCGCCCTGACGCAGGAGCCTCGCATGACCGTCACGTACACGGGGTCCGCCTCGGCCGTCGGTGTCCCGGGCGAGATCGCGCGGCATGTGGCGCTGCCCGAGGGGCGCCGGGGCGACGAGCCGCTCCGCACGGCGTACCGGCGGCGGCGGGAGAACGCGCCGCTGGCGGAAGCGCACGTCGAGGGCTATGGCCCGATCCGGCTCATCACCAGGTACGCGGACATCGTGCGGGCCGAGAAGCAGCCGGCTGTTTTCGCCGCCGGCGGTGGCGGTGCGGGCGTCCGGCCATCGAATCCGTACCAGGCCCATACTCCCCGAGGAGATCTGTTGACACTCATTGTGAACCCACCGGCGCCTACGGACTCGTCGACGCGTCTCACGGTCAGCGACCGGATCGAACGCGCCTTTTCGGCGGTTGTGCCGATCGGCGTGCTCCTCATGTTCGTCGGCCTGCTGGTCGCCGGTTATATCCCGGCGCTGCCCGCCTACTGGTCCGCGGAGAAGGTCGCCGACTTCTATCGGGACAACACGAACCTCATCCGTTTCGGGATCATTCTGACGCTGGTCGGATTCATGGTCTGGGGCCCGCTGATCACGGTGATCCTGCGTCAGATGTTACGTATCCGGCCGGAGCAGAAGGCCCTGGCCTACCTGCAGTTCGGCGCCGGCCTGGCGGCCTGGCAGTTCCTGTGGGTGCCGATGCTCGTCCTGGCGGCCGCCTCGTTCCGGCCGGAGCGCAGCCCCGAGGTGACGCAGACGCTGCACGACCTGGGCTGGATCCTGCTGTTCATGCCGTTCATGCCGTTCGTTCTGCAGAGCGGCGCCATCGCGCTGGCGGTGCTGCTGGACACCGGGCCGAAACCGGTCTTCCCGCGCTGGGTGGCCTACTTCAACGTGCTGGAGTGCTTCCTCTTCATGGCGGTGATCCTGATGCTGTTCTTCAAGACGGGGCCGTTCGCCTACCACGGCGTGCTGGTCTACTGGATCCCGCTGTTCATATTCGGTGTGTGGCTGCTCGTGATGGCATGGGCCACCTATCGGGGGGCCGTGGAGGAGCAGGCACGGCGGCTTGAGAGTGCCTCGGGCGCGTATGCGGGTTGAACGGCCGGCGTCGGCGTACCCGCCGTCGTCGGGCGCTCGGGCCGGCGCCCCCGGGCCGCGTGGCCACGTCCCGGACGTGCCCGATGGCGGCGGTCATGCCCCACCCGCGCGTGCCCCGCATGTGCCCGGTGAGGCCGGTGTCTGGGTCCTCGTCCTCGGCGAGATGTCGATGTTCGGGGTGTTCTTTGCGATCTTCATGGACGCCCGTGCCGGTGACCGGGAGCTGTTCGCCCGGTCACAGCAGCATCTGGGCATCGCGATCGGGCTCGTCAACACGATAGTTCTTCTGGCGAGCTCGCTGTTCGTCGTACGGGCCGTCCAGGAGGTCCAGGCCGGTGGGTTCGGCCGGGCGTCGAGATTCTTCACGCTGGCGCTGTCCTGCGGCCTCGGATTCATGGGCGGAAAAGCTCTGGAGTACGGCGAGAAGCTGCACGCCGGCATTTATCCCGTGACGGACGCGTTCTACATGTACTATTATGTGCTCACCGGGATACACGCTCTCCACGTCGCCGTCGGTATGTGTGTGCTCGCTTTTCTGCGGAAGGCGACGAGAAATCCGTCGCGTCGTCCGAAGGCCACGACGGTCGAGGCGTGCGCGTCCTACTGGCACATGGTGGATGTATTATGGATCGTTCTGTTCCCGTTGCTGTACCTCATCTGACGGCGATCTGATGGCGCGCCCGCGCACGGTGGCCCCGGGCCGGCTGGTCCGGCTGGTGTTCGTGGGGCTCCTGCTGCTGACGGCCGGCTCGTCGTGGTTCGCCGAGTCCGAAAGCGCCCGCGGCGTCGCCACGACGGCGTTCGTCATGACCGTCGTGGCGGCGAAGCTCCACCTGGTCGGCATGCACTTCATGGAGCTCAGGCACGCCCCGTTCGCGCTGAAGCTCGCCTTCCACGGCTGGATCGTCCTGGTGTGGGGCCTCATAGTCGGCCTCAGCTGACCCGTCCAGCCGGCCCATGAGCGCGCCCGGGCCGGAGGACTTCCGGCTCTGTTACGAGACGAATGTCCTCGGGCCGGTACGGATGATGCGTGCGTTCATCCCGCTGCTGCGGCGCTCGACGCTCCCGCGGGTCGTGATGGTGTCGAGCGGAATGGGCTCCCTTGCCATCACCACCGATCCCGCACGGTTGGAGCCGGGCATCGTCAGCCTCGTCCACCCGTCGTCGGAAGCCGCCCTGGATATGATCACAACTTCGCCAACGCCGCCTCGGCCAGGTGGCCTGTCAACAGGTCCGACGTGGAGTGCTTACTGCGGGACGGGCCGGCCGGGTGCTGTCGTGACCAGGCCGAGTTCTTCGGCGGTGGCGGCCAGGCGTCTGTCGTAGGTCACGAAGGCGCTGACTGTTTTCCCGGACGCGACGAGCTGGTCCGCGGTGGCGAGGTGAATAGCGTCCAGCGACCGTAGATGGGGGAAGGGGTAGGCGCCCGCGGTGGCTCGGACCGCGTCGTCGATGTCCAGGCGGTCAAGATGGGCGAGAACGCTGGCCACCGCCGCCAGCCGTGCTGGTTCCTCCCGGCGTAACGCCCGTGGGACTTCGACTTCGGCGAGTTTAGAAGTGATCACATGCTCGGCCGGTCGGGCGTTGAGCCATTCGGCCAGGGCGTCGCTCTCCAGCTCGGGCCTGATCAGCTTCACGATCGCGGAGGTGTCCAGATAGATCACCAGCGTTCCTCGTCGCGGAGCTGCCTGATCAGTTCGCCGGCTTCCAGGCCGCTGATCTGTGGCCCTTTCGGTGCGACGAAAGGGCCGGTGATGGTGGCCGGGGAGACTTTGCCCGCCGCGATCAGGTCGTCGAGCTCCCCGGGTGTCGCCGGCACGATACGGCCGATCACCTTGCCATGCCGGGTGATCTCGATGGTCTCGCCGCGCTCGACGCGCGCGAGCACGCCCGCGGTGTCCTGGTTGAGCACCCGCACAGGTACCTGTTCCACCGACTCATCGTAGTACGTGGGTAGTACTGTCCTGGTGTCGTCGCGGCGGAGGGTGACACGGCCATCGACGCCGGTCCTTCGTGACCGGCGTCGATGTCAGTAACATGAATGTTGGTCTTCGCGTGTGCATGAGGACTTCGTGGGCAGTGCCGAGGAGCTGGCGCGGCTGGCCGCCCACCTCGCGGCGGTCCGTGGCGGCCGGGGCCGGCTGGTCAGCGTGCGAGGGCGGCGCCAGGCCGGCAAGTCCAGGCTGATCAGCGAGTTCGTGCGCCGTACCGGCCTGCCGCAGACGTTCGTGACCGGGGCTCGTCAGGCGATCCCCCAGCGAGACCTCGACGGGTTCGTCGAGGACGCCCGGCTCGACTGCACGCTGCCCGGCGTCGACGGGCTCGCCGCCGGCGGCTTCACCACCTGGGGCACACAAAGGTGGGTTGGAGCGTGGTCGCCATACGGGACCCGGAGCGCATGGCAGGTAAGGATGGCTCGGCTGGCGAAGCTGGCGAACAACCAGCAGTTCAATGATCCCCGCGCGGGCGGGGCCGCAGCCCGGTGGGCGTCCGGGATCGGCTGTCGAGGTCGCGGTGGGTTACGGCGGCGGCGCTGTTGGCCGGGCCAGTGGCGGGAGTGGGCCCCAGGTCTCGGCCGGTAGCCGGACGAGCCGGCCGCCGCGCGGCACAAGCCACCCAAGCCACCGCCACGCCTCGGGCGAGGCACCGAGCAGCTCGTCTCGGGATGCCGACCAGACCGCCAGCTCCCCGTCGGGAAGCTGCTCAAGACACCAGCCGACCGGCTGCCCGGTGGCGCTGTCCCAGATGCGGG
>NZ_CEVIVD010000053.1:0-9376 GCF_982290655.1 Protofrankia sp. CiP1_Cm_nod3 | reverse complement strand
GTCGGGGCTCCACGCCCCGTGGGTGACCAGGCTGGTGTGGCCGGTGAAGGACGACAGCCGGGCGTCGGCTCGGCGGGGGGCGTTGGTCGGTGCCACCAGCCAGCCCGGCCGGCGTGTGCTCGGAGCTGAACGGCACAGCAGGGCCTGCGTCCGGTGGGCGGTGGAGCCGGCCCAGTGGGCGGCGTTCAGGTCGCAGCGTCGGAACAGCGTGCCGGCGAGACCGGTGCGGCGCAGATCGGCCGCGTTCAGGTCGGTGTCGTGTATTTCGGCCCGGGTGAGGTTCGCGCCGGCCAGGTCGGCCCCTGACAGGTCGGCGTCGCGTATCACGGCTCCGGTCAGATCGGCTCCGGCGAACGACATCCCGCGCAGGTCGAGCCGCCGGCCGCCGCCGTCGATCCACCAGCCGGCCAGATCGGCGCCGGCCAGGACGGCGCCGGCCGGGCGGTGGGCCGGGTGGCCGCCACGGGCGGCGGCCAGGCTGTACGCGAAGGCCAGCACCGCCGCCGCGTCAGCCCGGCCCGCCGGGGCATGGGCGGCCAGCTCCGCCAGCGTGGCGATGTGAGGGGAATGCTTCCCTTCGCCATGTCTCTCCTCGTCGCGTCCTGCCAGCCACTGGCCGAGGAAGTCGAGGGTCTCGGGGCTGGGGACCGGCAGCTGCCAGTGCTCGCGCGCCTGTTCCGCGGGCAGTTCCAGCGCCCGGCCCAGATATCGGGCGAGGAAGTACTCCCGCAGCGACGTGTGCGCGAACCCGAACGTGTCGTCGCCCCGGCGGACCAGGAACGTCGCCGTGCGCAGGTCCTCCTTCCACAGGTCGGGTGTCCGGGCCGGGTAGTGCAGCTCCAGGTCGGGCCGGCCGGCCAGGAACTCCAGCAGCCACTGCTCGACGTCGGCCACCTCCCACGTCGTGCGGCCCGACCGCCACAGCTGTGCCGCGAGGTGCTCCATGAGCAGTTGCTTGTGCTCCGGTAACAGCGAGTGCTTGCCGTCGTCCCGCTCCAGCCACTGCATGACGAACGACGCGTACAGGTCCACCGCGCGCACGGTGCGGCCGGCCAGCTTGGCGTGCTCCACCGTCTCCAGCTGTTCGGCGATCATCCGTAGGGTCAGCGGCCGCTCGGCGATCTCACGCAGGTTGTGCACGCTGTCGATCAGCTCCAGCAGCCGGTCGACGTCCGCGCCGGGCACGTTGGCGGCCAGGTACGCGCGCACCTGCTCCTCGTCGAACGGCAGCATCAGCAGGGCCAGGTAGTCGGGGCCGGCCGGGCCGTCCCGGTGCTGGCCGGTGAAGTGCGTGGTCTCGTGCCGGATCGAGCGGAAGTAGTGGGTGCGGCAGGACAGCAGCAGCCGGCTCGGCCGGTCGGCCCGCTGGCTGGCCGGCCGGGACCGCCAGGCATCCTCGGTGGCCCGCCACAGCCGGCGGGTGAACACCTGGCCGGCGTGCGGGTCCAGGTGCACCAGCACCTCGTCCAGCCCATCGAAGATCAGCACACAGTTGCCGGCCGCGACCAGGTCCAGCACCTGCGCGGCGGACGGGCCGGTGCCGAGGTCCCCGGCGGCCAGCAGCGCCTCCAGAATCCTCGGATGGCCCGCCCCCTCCCTGGCCAGCGCCGGTGGCAGGTCGCGCAGGTCGAACAGGATCGGCAACGGCGCCGAGCGGTCGTCGCCGCGGAGATCCAGCAGCGCCTGGGTGAGCAGCTTGACGGTGGTGGTCTTGCCCATGCCGACGTCGCCGAGCAGCGCGCACAGGTGCCGGGCGGCCGCCGAGGTGTCGGTGGCCCACACCAGCAGCCGCTCCACCGCCGGCACCGGCTCGCTGAACCGCCGCGGGCCCGCCGCGGCCAGGACGTCGGCGGCGAGCGACGTCTCCCCGGCCTTCGGCGGCACCGGCTCCACGTCCAGCGCGCGCCGGTCGGCCAGCCGCCGAGCCCACCCCTCCGACTCGGGCCATGGCGTGCCGGGCTCGCTGTCCAGCGCGTGCCGGTCGGCCAGCAGCCGAGCCCACCCCTCCGGCTCGGGCCGTGGCGTGCCGGGCTCACCCAGCCGGTCGTCGATCAGCCCCAGCACCATCTCGACGAACTCCAGCCGCGCCGGCCGCTGCGTGCGCTGGCTGAACGGCTGGCCGGCGCCGTGCAGCACGTCCCCGGCCGGCCCGGCCGGCCCGGCCGGCTCAGCCCCGCGGGCCACTCCCTCGAGGGCGACCCGGATCGGTCGGCGGGCCGTCGAGCCCGGGTGCGCGTGCCGCCGCGCGGCGGCGCTGTCCAGCTCCACCACCACGTCGGCCGCCTCCCGCAGCCGCCGCCGCTCGCTGTCGACCGCGAGCCCGAGCGCGATGTCGGACGCGCTGGTGAGCCGGTAGCCGGGACGCGCCGCCAGCTGCTCGGCCAGCAGCTCGACGAACTGCCGCTCCCGCCGCCGCACCGCGTCGGAAGCCTCCAGCGCCGTCTCCACATGCACAACCCCGCGTTCCACGTGCACAACCCCGCGGATCACCTCGCTCACCGTCGCCGGCACCGGCTCGTCGCCCGTCCCGCGAGCGGCCTCCCGCTGGGACCGCTCGGCGATCTCGTCACCGATGGCGTCCGCGCCCTCGAACCAGCAGAACCGGTCGGCCGGCGGGGCCTTCCGCTGGTCGCTCACCAGCCGCAGCTCGACGCCGGCCGCGGCCGCCGCATCGTCGAGCGCGGCCCGGAACTTGCGGAACGCGTCCTGCGCCTTCTGGTCGCTGCCGCCGGGCGTGGCCGCGTCCAGCGCCCGCGGCATCGGGATCCGGCCGTCGTCGTCGATCAGGTCGGCCAGGGCCCGCAGCCGGGACAGCTGCCGGGGGGTGACGTCGTCGGTGAGCCGGTCGAGGTGCCGGAGCACCGCCCGGCGCGGCAGCCGCCCCATCAGGCGGCGTCGCTCAGCACACGCCGGCGGATCGCCGTGGCGAGGTCCAGGGCGAACCGTTCCCGGCCGGCGCCCCGGGTCTCGGTGAAGCAGCGGCCGCCGGCACCGGCGAAGACCTGCCGCGCGTCCACCCCGTGCAGATCGTGCGAACCGTCCAACGGCACCCGCTTGAGCATCACCGGCAGCACCTTGTCGGCGCTCGGCCCGAGCAGCCGGGGGAGCTCCTCGCGGAGGATGAAGCGGCTGCTGAAGAAGCCGGGGCTCAGGAGCAGCAGCCCGTAGTCGCAGTGGTCCAGCCGGCTGAGGATCTGCCGGCGCCAGTCCTCGCCGAGGAGCAGGTGGGAATCCTCCCACCAGGCGATCCGCACCCCGGCCAGGCCGTCCAGGTGAAGCTGCTCGAGCAGCGCCCGCTTGGCCGCGACATCGTCGTGGCACCAGCTCAGGAACAGCGAGGCGTGGACCAGCCTGCCCATCCGCGGACCCCTTTTCACGTTTTTCCCGATGACTTCACGATAGCCGATGCTGCGACACGCAACGCACCTGGCCGGATCGCCACCGCCACCGGCCACGGGCTCACGGTGTCGTTCACCCGCAACGGCTGCCGTTGCCACGGCGCACGGTCGAGGAGGGCCAGGGGGGCGGGGCTCGGTCGTGGAGCCGACTCGGCCGGCGCGTCGTGGGCGCGGAACGTGTGTCGGCGCGCTCGTGGAACCTGTCAGGCGCGGGCGGCGAGCCAGGCCCCAGCGCGCACGGCGAGCCAGGCCCCAGCGTGCATGGCGCCACCGTTGGGATGGTTGCTGTCAGGGCCCGGCTGGGCGCGGCTGGTTGTGCCGCGGCGTCGTGTCCGGTGGGCCGTTGCGTTCGAGTTCGGCCAGCCAGACGGCCGCGCTCGCGTCCGACGGGGCCCGCCAGTCGCCGCGCGGCGAGAGCGTGCCGCCGAACGACACCTTCGGGCCGTTCGGCAGCGCCGACCGTTTGAACTGCGAGAGCTCGAAGAAACGGAAGAGGAACACCTTCAGCCAGCGGGTGATCGTCGGCAGGTCGTAGGCGTGCCGGCCGTCGGCGGGGAAACCGGCCGGCCAGCGTCCGGCCGCGGCGTCGCGCCAGGCGTGCCAGGCGAGGAAGGCGGCCTTCGACGGCGGCAGCCCGTAGCGCAGGATGTGGAACAGGAAGAAGTCGTGCAGCTCGTAGGGCCCGATACGGTCCTGGGTGCTCTGCAGCGCGCCGGTCTCGGCGTCCGCGGGCACGAGCTCCGGTGAGATCTCGGTGCCCAGGATCGCGGTCAGCAGCCGGCCGGCCGCCTCGTCGAACTGGCCCGAGGCCACCGTCCAGCGGATGAGGTACTGGATGAGCGTCTTGGGCACCCCCGCGTTGACCGCGTAGTGGCTCATCTGGTCGCCGACGCCGTAGGTGCACCAGCCGAGCGCCAGCTCGCTGAGATCGCCGGTGCCGACGACGAAGCCGCCGTGGGAGTTCGCCAGCCGGAACAGATAGTCCGTCCGCAGCCCGGCCTGGACGTTCTCGAAGGTGACGTCGTACACCGGTTCGCCCTCCGCCACCGGATGCCCGAGGTCGGCGAGCATCTGGCGGGCGGCGGGCCGGATGTCGATCTCCGCGCCGGTCACGCCGAGCGCGCGCATCAGCGCCCAGGCGTTCGACTTCGTCTCCTCCCCGGTGGCGAAACCGGGCATGGTGTAGCCCAGGATCGCCGACCGCGGCACCCCGAGCCGGTCGCACGCCTTGGCCGCGACGATGAGCGCGTGCGTGGAGTCGAGCCCGCCGGAGACGCCGATCACCATCGTCCGGCCGCCGGCGGAGCGGAACCGCCGGGCCAGGCCGTGCACCTGGATGTTGAACGCCTCGTAGCAGTCGAGATCGAGCCGCTCCGGGGTGTCGGGGACGAACGGGAAGCGGCGCTGGTGCCGCCGCAGCCCGACGTCCCGCCGGTGCGGACGGTGCTCGAAGGCGACGGTACGGAACCGGCGTTCGGGCTGCCCGGCCAGTACCGCGCTGTCGTTGAACGTCGGTGTCCGCATCCGCTCCAGGCGGATACGGGCGAGGTCGACGTCGGCGACGGTCAGCCGCGGCCCGTCGGCGAACCGCTCGGACTCGGCGAGCAGCTCACCGAGCTCGTGGATCGTGCCCTGGCCGTCCCAGGCGAGATCGGTGGTGCTTTCCCCGAGGCCCGCGGCCGAGTAGACGTAGGCCGCGACGGCGCGGGCCGACTGGGCGGCGGAGAGATACGCCCGGTCGGCCGCCTTGCCGACGACGATGTTCGACGCCGACAGGTTCGCCAGCAGCGTCGCCCCGGCCAGAGCCGCGTAGGAGGACGGGGGGATGGGGGACCAGTAGTCCTCGCAGATCTCGACACCGATCACAAGGTCGGGCAGGTCGGAGGCGGTGAACAGCAGGTCGGTGCCGAAAGGCACGGTCTCGCCCGCCACGGTGATCTCCTGGCCGGTGACACCGGCTCCCGGAGCGAACCAGCGTTTCTCGTAGTACTCGCGGTAGTTCGGCAGGAACGTCTTCGGCACGACGCCGAGGACGCGGCCGCGCGAGATCGCCAGGGCGGTGTTGTAGAGCCGGCCGCCCCGCCGCAGCGGCGCCCCGACCAGCAGCAGCGGCCCGAGGCCGCGGCTGGCCTCGCGGACGGCGGCCACCGCCTCCTCGACCGCGTCCAGCAGGGCGTCCTGCAGGTGCAGGTCGTCGATCGCGTAGGACGACAGGCCGAGCTCGGGGAACACCGCCACGTCGACGCCGTCCGCGTGCGCCGCGCGGGCGAGCGCGATCGTCCCCTCGGCGTTGCGCGCCGGGTCCGCGGTCGCGACCGGCGGGGCCGCCACAGCCACCCGTACCAGCCCGTGGCTGTGGATCGAGCCGAACTCCCGCTGGCCCACGCCGTCCCTCCTCGCCCCCGCGTTCTGACGTCACACGCGTTCCGGCTCCGCGCGTCCGCGCGCCGCCTGTCGTGCCATTGCACATCCTGCGCGTTCCCGGCGTCCCGCGTCGCCGCGGCCGCGCGGCCGGCCGGCCCCGGCGCGCGGCCGGCTTTCCCGGGGCGGAAGCGTTCACGATGCCGTGTAGAAGCGTGGGCCCGTGCCCTCTGTCGCGTCTGTCGCGTCTGTCGTGTCTGTCACGGTGTCGGCGGCTCGAGCTGGCCTGCGCCCGTACCCGCCGCCCGGAGCGCCGATACGGCCGGCACGGCGCTCCGGATCCTTCAGCCGTGCCGGCGGGCGGCATGTTCAATGCTGTATGACGACCGCGCGGTCAACAGGGCGGGGCATACCTCAACCGGCCGCGCGCGGACCGGTGCGGAACCAGGTGGGGCTGAGGTCTTCAGGCAGGAGGTCTTCAGATGAGCACGGAGTTCCTCTGGTACATCCCCAACACCGTCGAGCCCGGGCACCGCGGAGACGACACCCGCGACGGGTGGGGAACCCTCGACTTCTCCACCGACCTCGCCCGCGCCACGGAGGACCATGGCTGGGGCGGCGCCCTCATCGGGACGGGCTGGGGCCGTCCGGACACCTTCACCGTGGCCACCGCGCTGGCCGCCCGCACCACCACCTTCCAGCCGCTGGCGGCGATCCGGCCCGGATACTGGCAGCCGGCGCACTTCGCCAGCGCCGCCGCCACCCTCGACCAGCTCAGCGGCGGGCGCCTGCTCATCAACATCGTCAGCGGTCAGGACAGCCTTGGCGCGTACGGCGACGCGCAGCACGACCCGGCCCGCCGGTACGGCCGCACCAGGGAGTTCCTCCAGCTCGTGCGGCGGCTGTGGGCCGAGGAGGACGTCACTTTCCGTGGCGAGTACTTCGCTGTCGAGAACTCGACAGTGCGCCCGCGGCCACACCTCGCCGAGCGCGGCCGGCACCCGCGGCTCTACTTCGGCGGTGCCTCGGCCGCCGCGGAGCGGGTGTCGGCGGCCGAGGCCGACGTCCAGCTCTTCTGGGGTGAGCCGCTGGAGGGCATCGCCGAGCGGATCGACCGGCTGAAGACGCTGAGCTCCTTCGTCGGCCGCGCCCACGCCCCGCTGGAGTTCGGGCTGCGGATCACGACCCTGGTCCGGGACACCACCGAGGATGCCTGGCGGGACGCCGAGGCGAAGGTGGCGCTGATGGCGCGTGAGGTCGATCAGCACAACGACCCCGAACGGCGCCGGGCCGTCGGCCAGCAGCGGCTGCTCGACCTCGCCGAACGCGGCGAGGTGCTCGACTCCTGCCTCTACACCGCCCCCGGCCGGTATGGCGGCGGCGGCGCGGGCACCACCTGGCTGGTCGGCTCCCCGGACGACGTGGCCACCGCCCTGCGCGGGTACGCCGCCCTCGGCATCACCCACTTCGTCCTCTCCGACACCCCCTACCGGCAAGAGGCCGCCCGCATCGGCGACCAGCTCCTCCCGCTGCTGCGCGCCCCGGAACCGGTCCGAGCGGATGTCTGACCGGATGTGATTCCATGATCGGCAGGTGTATCCAGGCGGGAACGACCATCTCCGTGGTCACGGCACACCTCCCGGAACTGGCCTGGAGATCCATTCCTTTCAGATAAACGTAACGTGACCGTCCCGCCGCGGGCGGCGCGACAGGTCCGGAGACCGGACGATGCCCAGGGCAGTGAGCAGCCGCCAGACATCGGTCGACGGGTCTCGGCCCAGGACGGGGCAGCCGGGGGCGTGCCCGGAGCGCGCCGACCACTCCGCCGGGGACACGTCGGCGTTTCTGTCCACCGACTCGTACTGCGCCTGTGCTGCGTCACAGGCACCGTGCGGGCAGGCTGTGACGAGTGCCCGGGCGTTCGCCACAGCCGTCCCCTCCCTGTCGCGGAGAGCTTCGCGCCGTGTGGCTCTGCGGTCCAGCGGACGCATGTCTTCCATGCTTCCCCTCCGGCGGCGTTTCGCCGGAGGTGGGCTGTCAGGCTGTCTGTTGCGTCCGCTCACGCTGTTGCCCTTGTCGCCGGCCAGGTGAGCGCACGGACGAGTTCGCCGGCGGTGACCCGGGGGACCCCCCCGTAGCGGCCGCGCAGGTAGCCGCGTTCAAGGTTCTCCTCCTTACGGGGCCGGGCGTCGGTCAGCGGGTACAACTCGGTGGCGCCTGAGTGTTTCTTCACGGTGAGCCACACCTGGTCCCGGTCGAGCGGGCGGTCAAGGACTGCGTTGCCGAGCAGGGTCGCGTCGTGTGTCGTGAAGATCATCTGAGCGTTGTGCGGGTTGACGTCGGGGTCCTGGAAGAGCCGGACGACCTCCGCGGCCAGGGTGGGGTGCAGACTTGCGTCGAGTTCGTCCACCAACAGGGTGGTGCCGGAGTCCAGGGCCATCAGCAGGGGGCCGAGGAAGGCAAACCAGGCGTGGGTGCCGAGGGACTCCTCGGACAGGAAGTCCAGCGGGATGGTTCCGCCGTCCGGCGTCCGGTGGCGCAGTCTGACCTGTCCGGTGTTGTGGTCGACGTCGATCCCGGCCAGGCCGAGATCGGCTACGGACAGCATTTGATCGATGCGGTTATGGTAATGAGTAGCCTGTTCCGGGTCTGTCAGCAGGTGCTGGGTCCAGCGCGTGCGGGCCGCGGTGTCGGCGCCGGGGGTGACCGGCCACAGGCTGTCGAGGAACCAGCGGTGCAGGGCGGAGAGCTGCGGGTCGTTGAGCGTGGCTCCTACCGAGAGGAAGAGCGCGTTCGGCCGGGTCAACGCGACAAGATCCTCGCGCCTGCCTCTGAACCCGGAGCCTTTGAAGACGAATTCGTCCCCGCCATCGTCGGCCCGGCCGGCATCCCGGTCGAACCAGATGTTGCGCTTGCCGTGGGGGTAGGCGTGCAGCCACTCCGCCTCGACCCGCCCGTCCGAGAGCTCGAAGCCGTAGGTGTAGCGGACGGGGGTGCGACCCAGCAGCAGGTCGACCTCGAACAGCGACGTCTGCTCCCGGCAGGACGGATCCAGTCGGAAGGGCTCACGGGGGACGCTCCCAGGGGTCTTCGCCCAGTCCGCGAACGAGCCGCGTACCGCATCCTTCATGAAACAGACGGCGGCCAGCAGATTCGACTTGCCGGACGCGTTCGCCCCGAAGACCCCTACCACGGGGAGTACCGTCACCGGCCGTCCCTTGGACGTCAGCGACGTCGGGCGCGCGGTCCCCTCGTTGAGCTCGGTGCCGATCAACGAGAGCTCGTGTTCGTCGCGGATGGATCGATGGTTGGCCACCCGGAACCGGAGAAGCATGATCGACCTCCCGGGAGACGTAGCCAGCAGTTCTGTCACGAGCAGATCTATGCAGAAATTCTGCATGAAGAAGTCTACAATGCTCGTACTCGCGATGTCGCCGGGTACTTCTTTGGTCACCTGACCGACGCTGGCCGCCATGGAGAGGTCGACGCGGACGTCCTGCGGTGTGCTCCAGCCCGCTGGTACGAGCGACTGCTCGCCGCGGGCAGGCCGAGCAGCCTGCCCCTGCGCCCGTATGTCTTCACTCCCGACGACATCCCCCTGGTCGTGGACCCGCAGG
>NZ_CEVIVD010000052.1:16667-33976 GCF_982290655.1 Protofrankia sp. CiP1_Cm_nod3 | reverse complement strand
CCCCTGCCCACCCTTTTGACCTGCGGAAATAGCAGGATTTGTCGATCACCGGTTGATCGTTATATGGCAACAGGTGTGGCAGCGGCGTCGCGTGATCCCAGTGGCGGCCCGTCTGTCACCGCGGGTGACCTGCGTAAACGGTGAAGCTGACCATCCGCTTTCCGGATGGGAGGTCACGAGGCCTGTGTTCGCGGACGTTGCCACAAGGTAGAGGTCTCGTATGGCAACGGGGCTCGGCCGGCCCGGTCGCGTCGGGTCTGTGACCTGCAACGGTGCTCAGGATCGGGGCCGGTAGACCGTCCGCTTGTGCGGCGGACGGTCGAGGATCTACCAGTCCTCATCGGTACAAATTCTCTCGTGTCGGGTTACCCGTGGCGGAAGCGGGTGCCGGAGCGGTCCAAGGGGACGGGGCCACCTGGCCCCTATGGGGATCGCCGACAGTCTGATGGCGGGCTGCGTTGGGGTGCCGAGCCGATCTGCACGGATTTTGTCCGAGCACGGCTTGCAGCTCGCCCCGTCAACCTACTGCGACGCGCTACGCCGGGCGCCTACGGCTCGGCAGCTGCGCGACACCGAGCTGGAATCCTTTGGTGAAGCGGGTGCATGAGGAGAACTACGGCGTCTACGGAGCGCGGAGGCGTGGCTGACGCTGAACCGGCAAGGCGTTTGCCCGTTGCACTGTGGAACGGCTGATGCGCAACCTCGCCTGCACGGTGCCCGCCGGGGCCGCCGCCGCCGGACTGACCACCCTGGCTGATCCGGCTGCTGCTCGCCCCGGTGACCTGGTCGGTCCCGGTTTGGCTCGCCCGCTCCGACCTTGCCTCCGGCAAGCACCCGACGCTGTCGGCATAGCATCCCGACGGCGCTTTCCTGAACTCTGCGGGTCGCGTTGTTCTGGTCAGGTGCAGCAGTCGCAGCCGAGTACGCATCCGCAGGCGTCGACGGTGCCACCCAGGTCGACGGGGGTGGGCAGGACCGGGCAGCAGGTGTCTCCCGCCCAGGCGTTACGGCCTTCTTTGACGGCGATGACGGCGATCACCAGGGCGGCGATCGGGTCGGCCCAGGCCCAGCCGAGGGTGGTGTTGGCGATCAGGCCGATCAGGAGCACGACGGACAGGTAGGTGCACAGCAGGGTCTGTTTGGAGTCCGCGATGGTGGAGGCGGAGCCGAGTTCCCGGCCGGCGCGGCGTTGGGCGGTGGACAGGAATGGCATGACGGCCAGGGACAGCGCGGCGAGGACGATCCCGGGCAGGGATCCGTCCGCCTGTCCGGTCCCGGCGAGTACCCGGACCGCGTCGACGGTGACATAGGCGGCGAGCGTGAAGAACGACACCGCGATGATCCGCAGGGTCGTCTTCTCCCGGGCCTGGCGCGAGGCGTGGTCGGCGGCGGAGAACTGCCAGGCGACCGCGGTGGCGGAGGAGACCTCGACGACCGAGTCCAGACCGAAACCGATCAGTGCGGTCGAGGACGCGATTGTGCCCAGGGCGAGGGCGGCGACGGCCTCGATGACGTTGTAGGTGATGGCCGCGGCGACGAGGAACCGGATCCTGCGGGTGAGAGCTGTCCGGCGGGCAGGGGAGGGGCTGAGGATCAGCTGGGACATCAGCAGCAGCCCTTGTCCTCGGTGTCGGGGCAGGCGCGGTCAGCTGCGACCGCGAGGACTGCGGTGCACAGGACGTCGAGGGCCTCACCCAGGCGGGGGTCGGCCAGTTCGTAGCGGGTGCGGCGCCCGACAGGGACGGCGACGACCAGGCCGCAGCCACGCAGGCAGGCCAGATGGTTCGACAGGCGGCTTCGGGAGATGCCCAGCTGGTCGGCCAGGTCGGCGGGGTGGGCCGGGGCGTCGCGCAGGGCGAGCAGGAGCCGGGCGCGGATCGGGTCGGCCAGGGCGCGACCGAACCGGGCAAGGATCTCGATGTCGGGGGCTACGGTCAGCACCACTTAACAGTACAGATAATCCTGAACTCAGAACCAGCTGAACTAGTGGACTGCGGGCTGGCCGCGTTCATCTCGTGGCAGTGCAGAGTCCGGTCCGATCACGCCCACCGACCTGGCGGGAGGATGCCAAAGTCGCTGAACCGGCCTCTATCGGCGTCACCCGCCGTAGCCGGTCACCGTCCGCTTATGGAGCCGCATCCACTGGTAGAACCATCGGCAACCTCGGTGAGAATCGGGCACCTGGAACCGCATCGACCAGCCGTCCACGGCGATCGAGGAACTGCCGGCGCGGATCGAGGAGGCCATGCGCCTTTTTCGCCGCCAGTGTGACCGGCCGGCGACCATCCCCGGCATCGGCCGGCACACGGCCGAAGTCATCACGCGGACCGCCGACCTGTGCGCCGCTGCCGGCGTACTCCACTGGCTCTTCCGGCGAGGCCGAAGGCGGTCGCGGCGCCGATGGCATCGGGCAGCTGCAGGTCGGGCGCGGCCCTGTCGACCACGGTAAGCCCGCCAGCACGGCGGGAACTGCGGCGATCCGGCTGGTTGACACCGTCGCATCACGACGGCTCGGTGGCGGGGATGCGTGCTCCCGGCACGGTGGAGGCGACCACCTCGCCACTAACTTGTAATGGTTTTCATTACCTGCTACGTTAATGAAAATGGATCCTAGTATGGATCGCGGGTCCGGTCGGCTGACGAGCGGGGAGATCGTGGTGGATGGTGCGAGGCTGGTCGTGGTAGGGCGGTGGCGGGTCCGGCGCGGTCTGGGGGCGGTGGCCGCCGGCGTGGTGATGCTCGTGGCCGCGTGTGGGACGTCCTCGTCGGGGGATTCCGGGAGCGCTGATGGTGGCAGCGGGAAGATCGCGGTGGTGGCGACGGAGAATTTCTGGGGCAGTATCGCCGCCCAGCTCGGGGGTGATCGGGTGGCGGTCACCAGCATCATCGACAATCCTGACGCCGATCCGCATGACTACGAGCCGACCTCGGCGGATGGCCGGGCGATCGCCGGTGCGCGGTTGGTCATCGACAACGGTGTCGGCTACGACCCGTGGGCGGGCCGGCTGGCGGCGGCGAACCCGGCGGAGGGGCGGACGATGCTGACCGTCGGTGAGCTGGTTGGTGCGAAGGACGGGGACAATCCGCACCGCTGGTACAACCCGGCGGACGTCACCAGTGTGATCGATGCGATCACCGCGGACTACAAGAAGATCGACCCGGCGGACGCGGCCTATTTCGACCGGCAGCGGGCGTCGTTCACCACGACGACGTTGAAGCCGTACACCGATCTCATCGCGTCGATCAAGAAGACGTATGGAGGGACACCGGTCGGGGCGTCGGAGAGCATCTTCGAGATGCTGTCCCCGGCTCTCGGGTTGGACCTGCTGACCCCACCGGCCTTCCTCCGTGCGATCACGGAGGGCACTGACCCGACCGTCGCGGACAAGACCACCATCGACGATCAGATCAGCACCGAGAAAATCAAGGTATACGTGTACAACAGTCAGAACGCCACCCCGGACGTGCAGCGGCAGGTCGAGGAGGCGAAGGCTGCCGGTATCCCGGTGATCACTATTACCGAGACGCTCACCCCGGCCGGTGCGTCCTTCCAGGATTGGCAGGTCGCCCAGCTGACAGGCCTGCGGACGGCGCTGGCGCAGGCAACCGGGAAGTGACGCGATGACGGTGCGCACACGATCCACCCAGGTGTCCGTCGATGCCATCGACACGGTCCTGCCCGCTGGTACCGACCCGCCGACCGCAGTGAACACGGCGGCGGTGTTGTTCCGGAACGCCGCGGTCCGCCTGGGCGGGCGGCTGGTGTGGAGCGGGGTGGATGTCGAGGTCGCCGCCGGGGAGTTCGTCGCGGTTCTCGGGCCCAACGGGGTCGGTAAGTCCACCCTGCTCAAGGCGGCTCTGGGCCTGCTGCCGCTGTCCGTGGGGCGGGCGGTGGTGCTGGATCGGCCGCCCGGGCGGGCCCGCGCCGAGATCGGGTATCTGCCGCAGCGACGCAGCTTCGACCCGTCGGTACGGATCCGCGGGATCGACATCGTCCGCCTCGGTGTCGACGGCCACCGGTGGGGTCTGCCCCTGCCCGGCGGGGAGCGCGGCCGGGCAGCCGGGCGGCGGGTGGCCGAACTCGTCGAGTTGGTCGGCGCCACCGGCTACGCTCACCAGCCGATCGGCCGGCTCTCTGGCGGGGAACAGCAGCGGCTTCTGATCGCCCAGGCGCTCGCCCGCCGGCCCCGGCTACTCCTCCTCGACGAACCGTTGGACAGTTTGGACCCGCACAACGCCGCCGCGGTCGCGGCGCTGATCCGTACGATCTGCCAGAGAGCGGGGGTGACCGTGCTGATGGTCGCCCATGACGTCAACCCGATCCTGTCCAGCCTCGACCGGGTCGTCTACCTCGCCGGCGGCGGCGCGGTGTCGGGCTCTCCCACCGAGGTCATCACCAGCGCGACGTTGAGCCGGCTCTACCAGACCCCCATCGAGGTGCTGACCGCCTCGGATGGGCGGATGGTCGTTGTCGGCCAACCCGAACCGCCCGCGGCGCACACCGACCGCCACGTCGGGACCGGCCACTCGTGATCGTCGCTGCCGCGGCCGACGCGGGCCTGTCGTGGAACCTGGTCCGCGATGTCCGGCAGATGTTCGCCTACCCGTTCATGGTGAACGCGTTCCGGGCCGGGACCGTCGTCGCGGTCACCGCCGGGGCGACCGGGTGGTTCATGGTCCTGCGCCGCCAGACGTTTGCCGGCCACACCCTGGCCGTGGCCGGTTTCCCGGGCGCTGCTGGCGCGGTCTGGCTCGGTCTGGGTGCGACCTACGGCTATTTCGCTTTCTGCCTGGCCGCGGCATTCCTCATCGCGGCCATTCCCACCGCCGGTGGAGCCGCCGCGGGCCGGGCCGCGGAGTCGGCCACCGTCGGTACCGTGCAGGCGTTCGCACTGGCCTGCGGATTCCTGTTCGTCAACCTGTACAAGGGATTCCTCGGCGGGGTCAACGCGCTGCTGTTCGGCAGTTTCTTGGGGATCACCGACGGCATGGTCCTGACCCTGACCGCCGTCGCCGTGGCGATCCTGGCCGTGCTGGCGCTTTTCGGGCGGCCGTTGCTGTTCGCCTCGCTCGATCCGGCTGTGGCGACCGCCGCCGGAGTGCCCGTGCGGGCCCTGTCGGTGGCCTTCCTGATCCTGCTCGGGAGTACTGCCGCGGAGGTCAGTCAGATCACCGGCACTCTCCTCGTGTTCACCCTGCTCGTCATTCCCGCGGCAACCGCACAGATTCTCACCACCCGCCCGGCGCTCAGCCTTGCCCTCACTGTGCTGTTCGGGCTGCTGGTCACCTGGGCCGGGCTGACCGTGGCCTACTACTCGCCGTACCCGATCGGCTTTTTCATCACCAGCTTCTCCTTCAGCCTGTACCTGCTCGCCCGCCTCGCCGTCCACGCGCATGACCTGCTCGACCGGACCGCCCGCACCCCCCATCCCGCGCGGGCGTCGGCATGACCGCGGAGACGGCGGACACCGGACTGACCGCGATGTTCGACCACCCGTTCATGCAGCACGCCTTCCTCGCCGGAACAGGGATCGCCATGGCGGCGGGACTCGTCGGCTATTTCCTCGTCCTGCGTGCGCAGGTCTTCACCGCCGACGCGCTGTCCCATGTGGCGTTCACGGGCGCGCTCGCCGCCCTGACCACCGGGATCGACGCCCGCATCGGCCTGTTCGCCGCCACCATCACCGTCGGGTTCGCCCTCGGTGTCCTCGGCCCCCGCGGCCACGCCGACGACGTCGTCATCGGCAGCGTGTTCGCCTGGGTCCTCGGCCTCGGCGTGCTCTTCCTCACCCTGTACACGACCCACCGCAGCACCGGCAATGGCACCGTCGGCGTCACCGTCCTGTTCGGCTCGATCTTCGGATTGGATGCCTCCCACGCCTGGGAAGCAGCCGTGCTCGCCGCCCTGCTCTGCCTCGCCGTCATCGTGATCGGACGTCCCCTGCTGTTTGCGAGCCTGGACGCCGCGGTCGCCGCCGGCCGCGGTGTCCCCGTCCGCCTCCTCGGCGTCGGATTCCTCGGCCTGGTCGGGGCGACCGCGGCCGAGGCCACCCAGGCCGTCGGCGCGCTCCTGCTCCTCGGCCTGCTCGCCGCGCCCGCCGGCGCCGCCCACCGGCTCGCCACCCGCCCCTACCGCGGCATGGGGATCTCCACCGCGGTCGCGGTCGCCGTGACCTGGGCCGGCCTGACGACCAGTTACCTTGCCCCGCGGATCCCCCCAAGCTTCGCCATCCTCGCCTTCGCCACCGCCAGTTACGCCGTCGCCCTGACCGTCACCACCCGCACCGCCACCGCCATCCACCCGCCGGTGCAATCACCGGCAACCTCGACGGCGCAGAGGTCTCCGACCTCCTCATGAGCCCCAATCTCGTGAGAGGAGAGAAGGTGCCCACCGACGACGTTCGTGCCCCTGACGAAGCCGACACCCGCGACGCACGGCGGGAACCGCAGCGGTGGCGCGTATCCCGCGGCCCTCGTCCCCCACGCGACACCCCGCAACGCCGCACAGTGCTGGCTGCGCTCACCGCTGCCGGCGGAGGGTTCCGCAGCGCCCAAGCCTTGCACGAGCAGATACGCGCCAGCGGGCACCGCATCGGCCTCACCACGACGTACCGCATTCTGTACGACCTGGTAGGCGATGCCACCGTCGACACGATCCGCGGCGAGGACGGCCAGCAGCTGTTCCACCTCGCCCGAACCACCGGGCACCACCACCACCTGGTTTGCCGCAGCTGCGGACACAGCATCGACGTTGCCTCCGACACCGTCGAGACCTGGACGGCAGACCTCGCTGCCGCACACGGATTCGCCGACCTCAGCCATGCGATCGACCTGTTCGGACTCTGCGCCGGATGTCAACCTGACCGGTGATCCTGGGGCGTCGGGTCAGTGTTCGTCCCAGTGCCCGTCGTGGTCGGCGTGGCGATGGTTGTCGTGGATGTAGTCGATGTGGTCGTGGTGGGGGACGGCGACGTGGCCGCAGCCATAGGTGTGCGGGTGTTCTGAGGTGGTGTGGTGGGCCGGGTGGCTGGTGGTGGTCACGGGCGTTCTCCTTGGCGGAGGGCGTTGAGCGGTGCAGGCGCGTGACATGGCCCGTCGGCGAGGCAAGTGATCATGCGAGGCGTACCGACGCGCGAGTGCCCCCAGTAGCGGGCTCGCCCCTCCGGTGCGCGGCGGAGGGTAAGTGTTCGATCACATGAACACGGTAGGGCCTCTTCCCGTCTCGCGCCATGTGAACGTGCCACTCCAATTGGTATTGACAACGGTTGTCAAGCCGGAGATTGTTGATGTTCCAAGTACCTGCGTCAGGAGGTCACTGATGTCCTTGACCGTGTCCCCGGATCTGCTCGCTCAGGCTGAAGCCGGTCATGTCGACCAGGAGGCGTTTCTCGCGTGTGTGCGGGACTCGCTTCCGTACGCCTACAGCCTGGTGGAGCGGCTCGCCGGTGAGCTGCCCACCGCCGAGCGGGACTTCGCCGACAACCTGGTTCCGCCGGCGGACAACGTGGCGCAGGGGCAGTTGCTGCGGGCGATGGCGAGCACTTCGATCCGGGGCGCTGGAACGGCGTTTCGGGGTGGCGTTGGCGTTCCAGAACTGCCATCGGCTGGCCGCGTTCCGCCCGCAGGCGGTCGGAGGCGAGCAGCACCGCCGGTTTATCTCCGCGGAGAGCCAGGTCCTCAACCAGCAGCCGGAGTTTGTCGACTGCTGACAGACCGTCAGGGTGCATGGCTGTGTCGCGTGACCGGCTCGGCCGGGCGTCGGTTCGATCGGGATGTCGCCGCAGCAGGGGGCGGTTTCTCTGCCGGCTCCGGTTCTCGGTGGGGCGCCCTATGGTCAAGCCGCATGTGGGCTGTGGTCATCCTTGTTCTCCTGGCTATCCGTTCAGGTCCGGTAGCCAGGAGGGGAAGGGGTCCGGTAGCTCGTGCCAGCTGTCCTCGCCGAGAGCGAGCTCGGCGTCGGTGAGCAGGCATGAACGGAAGATTCTGGTGAGGGCCGCCGGGTCGGCGTGCAGACCGATCAGGGCCAGTTCCTGGACGCGGTAGCCGTAGTAGGGGTCCCAGCCAGGACAAGCGGCCCTGTGGTCCGCGGGTGCGGTGTCGACGGCGGGCCAGTAGCCGTCGGGAGCGAGCGTGAGTCCCCGCCCGGCGTGGTCCCAGGCCATCCTTTGGTCGGGTCGGCTGGCGAGCCACAGCCAACCCCGGGAACGCACCACGCCGGCGACCAGGCCGTCCATGCAGTCATGCAGCCGCTGTGGGTGCAACGGCCGGCGGGCAGCGAGCACCGTGGCGGTGATCCCGACCTCGCTGGTCGGCAGGTCGTCCGCGGTGCGTGCGCCTAGCATCCGCAACCAGCCCGCGTGCCGGTGCGAGCCGATCTCGTCGTATCCCGCGCCGCCGTCCGGGCCGGCGGAGGCGAGGATATCGCTGGCCGGTGTGGCTCGGCCGACGACGGTCACAGGTCGGGCCGTCGGGTTCAGACGCCGTACCAGCGTGTCGAGCTGCAGCATGTCGCAGACATCGATCTCGTCGGTGGCGGCGAGGGCGACGACCTCAGCGCGTTCGACCTGGTCGACGAGGGCCGCTGGCACCGTCCGACCGAGACGGGGAACGGCGAGGCCTCGGCCGGCGAAGGAGTCACAGCCGTCCAGGTCCTCGAACGCGGTCGTCGCGTCGACCAACGCCACCGACGACACCACGCTGAGCGCGGGGCAGCCGGCCAGGCCCGGTATCAGGTCCAAGGGAACGTATCCCGGTGGTGCCACCACGACGGCTTCGACGTGTCCATCGGCCGTGAGTTCCGCAGCCGAGGCGGCGATGTCCCGGGAGACGACGTCGACGAGGCTCACGTCCTGGGCGGGTAGCGCGGACCTGCACGGCGATCCGTCACCCACGTCGAGCGATCGGACGACGACTCCTCCCACCGGGTGGGACGGGCACCGGTAGGAGAGCACGGGGACGGGGCGAACCCCACCGCCTGCGGGGGCCGCCACCACCCCGACGTCACCCCCGGCAGTGCACACCAACGTCACAGACAGTGGGATCGGCTGGCGCATAGTGGTCGTTCTCCGGAAGTGGGCTGGCTGGGCTCGGGAACTGGCCGGCCAGGCCGGTCAGCTGCTGCGTCTCGTACCGGTGCCGGGCGGACTGTCCGACGGACGGACCGCGCTCAGCCGGCCGCCCTGGGTTCCCGCCACGACAAGCGCCGCGTCGGCGGTCCAGGTGACCGAGCTGACGGGCGCGCCCAGATCGACCTCGAAATGCGGACGCCGGGAACTACCACTTCCCCGCCAACCGGCCAGACGGCCATCCCTGCCACCACTGGCGAGCAGCGGCGGGGCGGCCGTGCGCTGGCCAGCCCGGCCGGCTGCCGAGCCCGTTCGGACCGGTGGGACGGGGGCGGGGGCGTAGGCGAGTGCGACGACGAGTCCGGCGTGCGTGCGCAGTGAGGCCGGGCGCTGCCCGGCCGGGCCCTTGCCGCCGAGGTTCCACACGGTGACTTCCTCGCCGCCGCCGGCGGCGAGCCGTTGGGAATCCGGGGCGAAGGCGATAGCGGTGACCTTGGCGGGATAGCCGCTCATCTCGTAGTCCTCGCCGGACCACAGCCGCCACAGGTGGATCGAGGCGTCCTGATTACCGGAGGCGGCCCAGCGGGCGTTCGGTGCGACGGCGATGGTGAGCAGCGAACCCTTCCAGTCGAAGGTGCGTACCGGTTCAGTGCGGTTGGGTCCGGGTTCGTACCAGCGGATGCCGCCGTAGCAGGCGACGGCAAGTCGGTGGCCGGCCCAGGCGAGTGCGGTGACGGTGCTGGGCTGGCCGGGCCAGCGGGTGACGATGGTCCCGTCGGGCCGCAGCAGCAGGACCTCGCGGCCTCGGCCGGCGGCGAGGTACTGCCCGTCGGGGGACCAGGCCAGTGCGTGTACCCAACCCTGGCCCATGACGGCGTCGCGCCGGCCGATCGTGATGTCGCCGATGACGACGGTCCCGTCGGCTCCGCCGACGGCGAGGCGGCGGCCGTCCGGCGACCACGCCGCGGCGAGTGCCCCGAGTTCGTGGTGTGGCATCTCGGTGACGATGATCCCTTCGTCCGTGTCGATGACGACGGTGCGGCCGGACAGGGAGGCGGCGGCGACCAACGACCCGCGCGGTGCGGCGGTGACGGTGCTCACCGCGTCGTCGAGGTCGATCGACCAGACGGGTGTGGTCGGTGTTCGACCGGCGGTGAGGAGGTTGGCGGTGCGGCTCACCGTGCGCTCGCGAGACAGCGGCGTAGTCCGGTTTCGAGGGCGGCGCGGTCGAGGTGGCGTCCGATGAAGACCAACCGGCTGACCCGGGCCGCGTTGCCCCAGGGCTGGCCGTCGGTGCCTTCGAAGAGCATGTGGACGCCCTGGAAGACGTACCGGTTCTGCTGGTCGGCGACGGCGAGTACCCCCTTGGACCGGAAGATGTCGGCGCCCTTGGTCGACAGCAGCTCGCCGAGCCAGTCGTTGAGCTTTGGTATGGACAGGTCTCCGGCCAGTTCGATGCCGACGCTGGACACGGTCAGGTCGTGTTGATGCTCACCGTCGGTGAGGAACGCGGGGTCGACGTCGAGTGCGCGCCCGAGGTCGAACGCGCCAACGTCGAGGACCTTGTCGAGGTCGACTTTGGCGTACTGGGCGGGCAGGATCTCCGCAACTTTGTTGATCGCCCGGATCCGGCCGATCACCTCGTCCAGTTGCGCCTCGTCGACAAGGTCGGTCTTGTTCAGCACGATCCGGTCGGCGAACGCGATCTGCTCGACCGCCTCGTTCTCCACGCCCTCGGGCTTGGTGTCGTCGAGGTGGCGGGCCAGGTGCCGGGCGTCCACGAGCGTGAGAATGGCGTCCAGCCGGAGCTGGCCGGCGATCTCGTCGTCGACGAAGAAGGTCTGCGCGACCGGGGCCGGGTCGGCCAACCCGGTGGTCTCGATGAGGATGTGGTCGAACCTGTCCCGGCGGCGCATCAGCGTGCCGAGGATGCGGATCAGGTCCCCGCGCACGGTGCAGCAGATGCAGCCGTTGTTCATCTCGAAGATCTCTTCTTCGGCGTCGACGACCAGAGCGTCGTCTATACCGATCTCACCGAACTCGTTTTCGATCACGGCGATGCGCTTGCCGTGTTCTTCGGTGAGGATCCGGTTGAGCAGCGTGGTCTTGCCGCTGCCGAGGAAGCCGGTGAGCACAGTCACCGGGACCTTGGCGGCCTGACTGGCCGGCGGCGAGGTGGCGTCAGTGGGCATGCGTTTCTCCGGAGAGGTGGAAGGCACGGCGCACGTCGGACTCGGTGAGGCACGCCGCGGGACCGGGCAGGGTGACCGAGCGTCGGCCGGCTGCCGGCAGTGCGGCCAGGACAGTCTCGACGGGTGGACAGCCCGGCTCCGCGCACGCCAGCTGGGCGACGAGCATGGTCACCTCCTCGTCGAGGTCCAGCGCGGCGCGGATCCAGCCGCGCAGCTTCTCGGCGATGGCCGGATCGACTGCGGGCGGCCGTGTTCCACCGGGACTGAGCAGGCTCATCCGGCGGCCACGGTGGCCACGGTGGGCTCGGTGGGAACGGTGGGAACGGGACGGGGCATGGTGCCACCCTGATGAAAACGAAAACTATTGTCAATATTGGGGCGGAGGGTGATCGTCGGGGCGCGCGGTTCCCGCGGCACGCCGGCGAGGTGCCCAGAGCTGTGGTCGACTACGTCGAGCAGCAGGTCGGGGTCGAGCCGGATCCGTTCGGGAAGTACGTGTTTTCCGGCCGAGCCATCGAACGTCACTGTGCGGAGATCCGCCGGGAGTTGGGGTTCCGGAAGTGCGCTCTCGCCGATGAGGACGCGTGGGCGCCTGGATGGCCTTCGAGGTGTGTCCGGTCGAGTTGACCGACGACTGGCAGCGTCGGGCGTTGCTGGCCCGGTGTCGGGCGCAGCGGGTCGAGCCGCCGGGGCCGTCGTGAGTTGAGCGGGTGCTGGGCGCGGCGCGGGCGGCGTTCGAGCAGCAGTTCACCGGCGCTGGTGGTCAGTCGGCTGCCGGCCGCCGCAGTGAAGCGGTTGGAAGAGCTGGTGGCCGTTCCCGACGACGCTGGCGACGTGGCGTGTTGGACCCGCTCAACCTGTTCGAGGACGCCAACACGTCACCGGGCGCCGCGCCAAGGTGACCGTGAAGGGTGGCTACACCGGCTGGGTGGTCTGGGGCCGCGGCACCGCTTTTACCGTGACTGTAAGGGGCGAAGGCCGCCATGGGGTGGCCTCGCATCCTGATCTCCGTTCCGCGGCACTGCGAGCCAGCCCGTCGTGGACTGGGGCGAGTGGCTTGGCGGGCGTCCGCTGAGCCTGTCGGGTCCGGTTAGCGCGGCGTGACGGCCTGATGTGGGTTGCGGGCATGGGGAAAGGTGAAGGTTGGGTCGATCTGGATCGACAGGTCCGTGCCGGTGGCGGCGTCGGCCCAGGATCGGGCGTTACGGAGGTGGAGGTCGTGCATCTGTCGGAGGAAGGCATCGGGGTCGTGTTCGGTGGCGTCGACGGCGTCGCGGATGGTGTCGAGTGCGATGCGGATGACCGGTTCGAGGTCGTCGAGGTGGAAGGGTCTGCCCTGCTCCATCGCACGCACTGGTGCCGACGGTCCGACACAGACGAGGAGGTCGTCGCCGACCTCACGGCGCAGGAACTCCTCGTCGACGTCATCGGTGACCTTGTTACCGATCACGGACAGGGTGATGTCGAACTCGCGGGCGTAGTCGCGGTACTGGCGGTGGACGGCGACGGCTTTGCGGGTTGGTTCGCAGACGAGGAAGGTGTGGTCGAAGCGGGCGAACAGGCCGGAGGCGAAGGCGTCGGCGCCGGCGGTCATGTCGACGACGGCGTATTCGCCGGGTCCGTCGATCAGGTGGTTGAGCAGGAGTTCGACCGCGCCGAGTTTGGAGTGGTAGCAGGCCACACCGAGGTCTTCGTCGGTGAACGCTCCGGTCGCGACCAATCGCACGCCATCGACATCGGTGGCGAAGCGTCGCCACAGCGGGTTGTCGTCGGCGAGGGGGAGCAGCCGTGATCCGGTGCCGGGCGGGGTGGTCTTGACCATCATGTCGGCGGACGGGACGCGGGGGTTGTCGCCGCGGAGGTAGTCCTTGATCTCGTGGAGGTGCTCGCCCATCGCCACGGGCGCGGCCGCGTCGTCGAGGCCGAGCGCGGCGCCGAGGTGCTGGTTGATGTCCGCGTCGAGAGCGAGGACGGGTGCGCCGGCTGCGGCGAGGTGGCGGCAGAACAGCGAGGACAGGGTGGTCTTGCCACTGCCGCCCTTGCCGACAAAAGCGATCTTCATGATAGGTGGCTCCGAGGTCGTGGCGGCGTTGCCGCGATCCAACTGCCTGATGGCTGTCCGTAATAGTAATCGTTTTCGTTAGCAGCGCTGGCGGGGCCCTGCCCCTCCGGGCGTGGGGGTGTCGTCTGTCTCTGCCCTCCAACGCGTGGCGGGCTCTGCCTCGGGTGGTGTGTGCGTCACCTGCTGGGCGGCGGCCCAGGGGATCTCCGGCGCGGCAAAGCTGTGGTCTTCCCGGGCATGGCGCGTTCGCGTGGTTCGGCCAGGCCGTCCACGGCGACGAACAGCCGTCCGACCTCGACTACCGCGACCCGCGTCGAACGGTCCAATGGGCGGTGTTCGGCACCTGGTCGCCGTTTCGAACGGGCTTGATGATCAGAGGCTTGTCTTCGCCGCGATCGGCCGGGCGGGGATGTGGGTGTGGGGTGCCGCCTCGCCGGCCGTGTGGTCGGGCAGGTTCCGGTCGGCGTGGTCGGCGTGGAACAGTGCCTCGGCGAGCAGGGCCTGCACGTGGACGTCCGCGGCGGAGTAGTAGACGAAGGTACCTTCGCGGCGTCCACGGACCAGCCCGGCGAGGCGCAGTTTGGCCAGGTGCTGGCTGACCGTCGTGGGTGCGGCGCCGACGAGGTCAGCGAGGCAGGCAACCGAGGACTCACCTTGTAGCAGCGCCCAGAGGATCTTGATGCGGGTGGGGTCCGCGAGTAGCCGGAAGCCTTCGGCGGCCAGATGGACCTGTTCCTCGTTCGGCATCCGGAAGTCCGGCAGATCGCTGTGCACGTACCAAGGTTAACCGATACACCCTGCTACTCGGCTGTCCAGTAGCCTTCCTGCCTAGCTATATACGTGGTCACGCAGGTAGCGTGATTCGGGTGACGCTGACGACGAGTCCCGCTTCCGCCGCCCTTCATCCGGCCGAAGCGCACGCCGTGGTGGCGGGGCGGGAGCTGGCCGCCCGTCTCTGGGTCCTCACCGAGGTGCGCTGGGCGACGTTGGCGAGTGTGATGTTCGCGGTCGGCGGCGTCATGCAGGTGACCGGCGCCCCGGCGCCGGTCTGGTGGGTGCTGTACCTCGCCTGCTACGCCGCCGGTGGATGGATACCAGCTGCGGCCGGGGTGCGGGCATTGCGGGAACGCGCGCTGGACGTGGACCTGCTGATGATCGTCGCCGCGTGGGGTGCAGCCAGTATCGGGCAGGTCTTCGACGGCGCCCTGCTGATCGTCATCTTCGCCACCTCTGGGGCACTGGAGGCGGTCGCGACCGCGCGCACCGCCGACTCCGTGCGCGCCCTGCTCGACCTGGCACCTGAGCGGGCCAACCGGATACGTCCCGACGGAACGGAGGAGACGGTAAGCACCGTGGACCTTCGGGTCGGGGACGTCATCCGGATCCGCCCCGGGGAACGCATCGGTGCCGACGCCATGGTGGTCGGCGGCGCCAGCGAGGCCGACCAGGCCACGATCACCGGCGAACCCCTGCCGGTCGCGAAGGTGACCGGAGATGAGGTGTTCGCGGGCACGCTGAACGGCACCGGCACGCTGACCGTCCGGGTCCATCGCCCCGCCGGCCAGTCGGTGATCGCCCGCATCGTCGCTTTGGTCGAAGAGGCTTCCGCAACCAAAGCGAGAACGCAGCTGTTCATCGAGAAGGTCGAGCAGCGCTACTCGATCGGCGTCGTGGCAGCGACCCTCGCCCTGTTCGCCATCCCCCTGTTGTCCGGCGCGGCGTTGCGACCCACCCTGCTCCGCGCCATGACCTTCATGATCGTCGCATCGCCGTGCGCGGTGGTGCTCGCGACGATGCCACCGTTGCTGTCCGCGATCGCTCTCGCCGGGCGCCACGGCGTACTGGTCAAGTCGGCCGTGGTCATGGAACGGCTGGCCGACACCACCCTGGTGGCGTTCGACAAGACCGGCACCCTCACCGAAGGCACCCCCCGTCTCCTCGACGTTCACGTCGCCTATGACGGCTCCGGAGACGGCCAGCCCTCCAGAGCACCCGCGATCGACGCGGACCGGGTACTCCAACTGGCCGCTGGCGCCGAACATCCCAGCGAGCATCCAGTCGCCGCGGCCGTGCTCGCCGCCGCCCGCGACCGCAACCTCGCCATCCCCGCCGCGCACGACTTCACCTCAACCCCCGGACGCGGCGTGACCGCCACCGTCGACGGCCATCGCGTGCAGGTCGCAAGTCCGCGCCTGCTGGACGGGCCGCAGGACGGTCCTGTCGCCGCGCAGTTGACCCCTGGGCCGCGAGCCGCGATAGACGCCGTGCAGGCCAGCGGGCACACTGCCGTGGTCGTCACCATCGACGACCATCACACCGCGGTCCTCACCCTCACCGACCGGACCCGCCCGCATGCCGCCGCCACCGTGGCCGCCCTGACCCGACTCACCGGAACATCCCCGGTCCTGCTCACCGGCGACAACCCCGGCGCCGCCAGCCGACTCGCCGCCGAGCTGGGCATCCATGAGGCGCACGGCGGGCTGCTGCCAGCCGACAAGGTCACCCGGATTCATGCCTTGCAGGATCAGCGGCGGCGAGTGCTGCTGGTCGGCGACGGCGTCAACGATGCCCCCGCGCTCGCCGCCGCCGACTTCGGCGTCGCGATGGGCCGCCACGGCTCCGACCTCGCCCTGCAAACCGCCGATGCGGTCCTCGTCCGCGACGACCTGATCGCCCTGCCCGCGGTCATCGAGCTGTCCCGCCACGCCCGCCGTGTCGTCACCGCCAACCTGGCCATCGCGGCGACCTTCATCACCGCACTGGTCGCCTGGGACCTGCTCGGCCACCTACCCCTGCCCCTCGGCGTCGCCGGCCACGAAGGCTCCACCCTCATCGTCGGCCTCAACGGACTACGGCTCCTGCACCCCCGGACCTGGCGCACCACCCAGACCCACCCTGTTCCGGAGCCGCTGGGCAGAACGTGACCATCGTGCTGTCGCGGAAACCTCGGCGCTCGGGACTGTTCGGTCCATCGGGCGCCGGTGCTGCAGGGTCGTGACGCAGAGCTCGACCTGCCTCGCTCATGGCCCTCACCGCGTGGACCACGACCTGACCGTCCCGAAGTGACGATGTGAAGGGTCTTGCGGTCAGCGCAGAGAACCTCTAGCGTCCCCTTATCGGAAATGGTTTCCGATACCAATAAGAGGAGGATGTGTGAGCGAGGTCCTGGTCGAGCAGGTGAGCGCGGTGGCGCCGGTGGCGGCACCGCAGGGTCCGGGCACGAACGCGCTGGTCCACAACCCGTTCGTCGTCGAGCCGGTGTCGGTGGTGGCGCCGGTGGCGGCGCCGCAGGGTCCGGGCACGAACGCCCTGGTCCACAACCCGTTCGTCATCGGGCGCTGACTGTGCGGCCGGGTCCCGGCGTGTTCCTGCCGGGACCCGGTCCCCGGCGCGTGCCTTCTCAGTCAGTGAAGGGTTCTCGATGAAGCTGGCCGATGGCCATCACCTCTATCCGCTCCCGGACGGGAGCTGGCGTGTGGTCGGACCGGGCGAGGTGTTCCTGCGGGTGCTGGGACCGTCGGAGGTGGTCGCCCAGCTGCGGGATCGGCTACGGGTGAGCGGGCCCGTGGGATCGGGGCCTGCGCCTGCCGCGGAGGGGGACGCGAGCTCGGAGTCCGGGCTCGCGCAGCTGGTTCAGGCGCTGGCCGATCGGGGCGTCCTGATCGACGGAGGCGACGGAGCATCGACGCCGGCCCGGACCACCCCACCGCTGCTGCACGTTTCCGGGGACGGTCCGGTCGCCCAGCTTGTCGGGGACCTTGCGGCTGACTGGGTGCGCGTGCGGCGCGGTCCGGTCGACGAGGAGGCCGTGATGGGCGCGGATGTGCTGGTGGACTGCGCACACTGGTTGCCTGACACGCACTGGCGTCAGGTGGAGCGGTGGTGCCGGGCGCACTCCACGGCGTGGACGCGCTGTCACGCGGAGGGCCTGTCGTTGTTCGCCGGTCCACTGACCGTCCCCGGGCGTACGGCGGGCTATGAGGATGTGCG
>NZ_CEVIVD010000052.1:15276-16423 GCF_982290655.1 Protofrankia sp. CiP1_Cm_nod3 | reverse complement strand
TGGTCGTCGGCTCGCTGCTGCCGATGCGCCCGAGGAACTGCTGGCCCACTGGGCCTGGCTGGACCGGTCCGGCGAGATGCACCCCGAGGTCCCCTGGCCCGGACGGGGCGTGCTGGCCATGGTGGCGGGTCTGTTGCTGGCCGAGATCGAAGCCTGGTGGACGTCCGACCGGCTACCGGAGGTCGACGTCCAGGTGGAGGTCGCCGCACTGGGTTCGGTGGCGCGCCACCCGGTGCTGCCCCTGCCGGTGGTCTTCGACCCGGCCCGACCGGATGGCGGGTCCGCCCTCAGCGTTCCGGCCGCCGCGGTGCACGCATGAAGGCCACGGCCGCCGGTGCGTGGGTGAACCTGACGGTGGCAGGGGGTGATGGCACGCCGCTCGCGGTGGATGCCCATGTTCCGCCACGTGCCACCTGGCCGGTTCCGGTGATCGTCACGCGTACCGCCTACGGGCGCTCCGCCCACCTTGCCGAGGGGCAGGGCTGGACTGAGCGTGGATTCGGCTACGTGGTGCAGGATGTCCGGGGCCGGTACGACTCGGAGGGTACGTGGCGGCCGTACCGGGATGAGCGGGCCGACGGCGCCGCGCTGGTGGACTGGATCCTGTCCCAGCCCTGGAGCGACGGCAGGTTGGTGGCCTACGGCGGCTCGTACGCCGGATACACCGCCTGGGCGCTGGCGGTGGAGCGGCCCGACGCGGTGCGGGCGGTCGTGAGTCTTGGTCCGTCGATGGGTCTGCACCGTACGAAGTTCGAGCCCGGTGGCATTCTGCGCCTGGCTGAGCACGCGTACTGGTGGTTGGAACGCGCCGATGCCCGCACCAGCCGGGATGGTCTGGTCCGGCTGGTGCATGCGCGTCAGCCGGACGTTTTGGATCACCTGCCGGTGTGTGAGCTGCCGGAGCGGATGGGGACTGTCCTGCCGCATTGGGGTGACATTCTGCGGACTGGCACGGAGCCAGGGCCGGAGGCGTTCACCGACGGCGAGCTCGCGGCCGTCCGCGCCGCCGCGTTCCACGTGGGTGGCTGGTACGACCTGTTGATCTCCGAGACGTTGGAGCACTGGCGGCTCGTCGGTTCGGCGGTGACGCCCCGACCGCCGCGGCGTCTGCTCATCGGGGCATGGGGGCACGACCTCGCCTTCGCCA
>NZ_CEVIVD010000052.1:13669-14665 GCF_982290655.1 Protofrankia sp. CiP1_Cm_nod3 | reverse complement strand
CGACGACCCGGGTCGCCGATCGTGACCATGGACCGAGCTCACGTTACGACTTCGCGGCGAGCTGCGTCAGCTGGTTGCGCGAGGTGCTGACGGAGCGCGCGACGCCCACGCCCGCGGACGGAGCCGCCGGCACGGCCGCGGTCACCGTCCCGGAGACGGCCGCGTCCGGCGCCGAGGTCTTCATCCGCGGCGCTGACGAGTGGTCCATTGGCGACGACTGGCCGCCGCAGGAGGTCAGCGAGGCTGTCTGGCACGCCCGCGCTGACGGGACCTTGACCGCGGACCGGCCTGGCCCGGACGCATCATGCGGCTTCCGCTACGACCCGCGGGATCCGTTTCCCTCGACCGTGCCTGGCGCGGACCGTCGAGCGTTGCTCGCCCGTCCGGATGCCGTCCGTTTCGTCTCCGAGCCGCTGGCGGCAGCGGTGACGATGGTCGGCTCCGCCACGGTGGAACTGGCCGTGTCGACGGACGCCGTCGAGGCCGACTGGATTGTCCGGGTGCTTGCCTGGTTGCCTGTCGGCCCTGCCTACGAGCTCGCGTTTGGTAGCGCCACCTGGGCGGCGCGCCCTGGGTCTGTGGTTACCGGGACGATCGTGTTGTCCGGTGCGGCGGAGCGGGTGCCGGCTGGCGCACGGCTGGTCCTGGAGATCACCAGCAGTGATCATCCGAATCTGGCACGCAACCTGGGCGCGGGGCGGAACCGCTACACGACCACGACGACGCGCGTCTGCGCGCAGACAGTACTGGTCGGATCGGGGCAGACCGGCACCCGCCTGGTCCTGTTGACCATGGGAACGGCGGCACGGATGGACGAGGACACCTCGGCCACCCGCGACATCGGTACCCAGCGGGCCGGCGTGGCGATGAGTGTCGGCGGGGGGAGTGCGTCGTGACCGTCGAGGATCTCGTCGATTCCCGGCTGGGGCTGCTGACAGCGGTGGTCGATCAGCCGCCTGCTCCCGGCATGCCGGCGGGCTGGCTGGGGCGTAGCGC
>NZ_CEVIVD010000052.1:12973-13625 GCF_982290655.1 Protofrankia sp. CiP1_Cm_nod3 | reverse complement strand
TCGGGTGGCCCGCGTCGACAGGTTCGCCGGGTGGCGGGCGGACGGGTTCGGATTCGGTGCCACCCTCGGTGACGCCGGGCGGGCGCGTGGTGCGGCGATCGGTGAAGCGGTGGAGCGCTACTGCGGCAACGCCGTGCCGGCGGTGCTGCCGGTCGCGAGCTGGGAGGCGCTGCGCGCGCGGGGGATTGCCGCGACTGATCCGTGGGAGTTCGCGTTGTACTCCGACCGGCAGTACGCCGCGGCAGGCTTCCCGTTCGTCCGCTTCACCCGCGATCTAGAGGTTGCCTGGGCGACAGGCAGGGATCTGGTCAGCGGTGACAGCGTGCTCGTGCCGGCCTCACTGGTCTATCTCGACTACTTCCACGGCCCGCATCGCGCTGAGCCGCCGACGAACGCTCTCATGTACTCGGGGATCGCGGCCGGGGTGAGTCGGGCCGATGCGGAGACGGCGGCTTTGGAGGAGCTGTTCGAACGGGACGCGACCACGATCTGGTGGGCCTCCGGCGCACCGACACATGCGGTGACCGATGGGGGCGTGGTGACCGGTCAGCTGGGCCGGCCGTACCGGGATCGCCCCCTGACCGTCCGACTGCTCGCCGTCCCCTCCCAGCTGGGGGTTCCTGTCCTCGGGGCCTTTCTCGCGGACGAGGCC
>NZ_CEVIVD010000052.1:4638-12645 GCF_982290655.1 Protofrankia sp. CiP1_Cm_nod3 | reverse complement strand
GACGGCATCATCGCGTTCGGCAGCGCCTGCCGCGCCGATCCGTCCGCCGCCGCGGTGAAAGCGCTGGTGGAGTCCCTGCAACTGCTCACGCTGACCCGGCAGCTCGCGGCCCCCGACAGCGATGTGTGGCGGGCGGTCGCGGCGGGCGACATCGAAGAGCATGTCTTCCTGCCGTTTCGCGCCGACCGCCGCTACGGGGCGTCGGTGAGCGCGGACTACCGGGAGCTGGTGGACCTTCCGGCGATCGCGCAGCTCTACCTCGACCCGGCCCTTCAGCGAGGCGCCTGGGATCGGCTGTGCCCGCAGACCAGCATCGCGCTTGACGCAATCTGTCCGGTAAAGGCTGCGAGCCCCCACGCCGCCTACCTCGAACACCTGAGCATGGCCGGACTGCATGCCGTGGCCGTCGATCTCACCACGCCGGACGTCGCGCGTACCGGGCTGCGCGTGGTTCGTGTCGTCGTTCCCGGACTGGTCGGCAACGGGCCGCCGGCCTATCCGCTGCGCGGTGGGCGCCGGCTCTACGACGTGCCCGTCGCCATGGGCTGGAGCACGGCGCCGCTGACCCAGGACGACCTGGTGAACCAACCCCTACCGCTGGCCTGACGGTTCCGCGCGTGATTGCGGGACTGCAAGAAACGACGAGACCGCAAGAAACGACGAGACGGCGAGAAGTGGCGAAACGGCGAGAAATGACGAAACGACGAGACAGCGAGAGATGGCGACGGAAATGAGCACCGCTACGGGGGCCGTTCCTGACGCGACAACGGACGGTGTCCCTTATCCCCGGCTCGTCGACGGAAGAACCGGAATCGTGCGTCGCCTGGTGCCACGCGCCGTGCCGTCGTGGTTTCCCCCGTCGTTCGCACTGACCCACGCATGGTTGTGTGACACGACCCGGTTCGGGCCGTGGCCGGCGGACGCCACCGGCGCGGGGTACGGTTTCGCCGACCCACGGCGCACCGTCGCGGCGGCGCTGGGCGAGGCCGCTGAGCGGTACTGCGGCAACCTCGTTCCACCTGGGCTGATCAGCGCCAGCCACGCCGAACTGGCCGACGCGGGGGTCGACGCCGTCGATCCGGGCAGTCTCGCGCTCTATGCGCGGGCGCAGTACGAGACCCCGGGATTCCCCCTGGTCCCGATGACCACGGACCTCGTCCAGCAGTGGGCTCACGGTCGCGACCTGCGTACCGGTGCCCCGGTTCTCGTTCCCGCCTCGCTGGTCTGGGTCTCGTGGAACGCGCCGTCGGCCGGCAACCAGGTGCCCCGGACCAACCCGGTCATGCAGGCCGGTCTCGCCGCGGGCGCCGACCGGCTGTCGGCCGAGACCGGGGCGTTGCTGGAAGTGATCGAACGCGACGCCATGACGCTGTCCTGGTACGGCGGGCGTGGGCTACGCCAGGCCGTCCCACCCCGATGGCTACGTGACTTCTGCCAGGGCCCGCGGGGTGTCCTCGACGTGCGTTTCCTCGTCTTCGACGACGAGTTCTCCGAGCCGGTCATCGGCGCGCTCGTCGCGGACAGGCACACCGGCTACCTCACGCTCGGCATGGGAGTGCACCACGATCCCCTCGACGCGGCGATGAAGGCATACGGCGAAGCGTTGCAGCTGCAGTTGTTCGTCGCGGACTACGACGACCCGACCGGTTCCTACGCCCGGATGGCGACCAGCCCGACCAGCCCGCTCAAAGCGTGGCGGGCCGACCGTGCCTACCGGAAGTCCTATCGCCGGGACCTCTCCGACGTCGTCGACTACGGCTGCCATCTTCAACTGCACCTCGACCCGGCCGTGCGCGCGGAGTTCCACCGCGAGCTCGCGGACGCCGTCACCGGGGAGACCAGCCTGGCGGATCTCGCCCCGCCGGCCACGCCGACCCCGGACCGGCGGCTGTCGGTCCTCGTCGACCGGCTCGCCTCTCGCGGGCATCGGGCCGTGGCGGTGGACGTCACCACCGCGGACGTCCACCGCGCCGGGCTGCACGTCACCCGGGTGATCGTTCCCGGCCTGTACTGCAACGCCCCGATCGGGATGCCCCTCCTCGGCGGCCAGCGGCTACCCGCCGCCCGGTCCCTGCCCCGGACGGCATCCCTGCCGGCAACGCCCCTGCCGCACTGAGCGCCGATCGGACTCCGCCCAACTCCTCGAACTCCACCCGCGTGGACCAGCCGCTCTGCTCGACCGGCCCTGGCCTGCGAGGACTCCGACTCGCTGCCGCACGTCGGAGGTCCTCTCCTTGTGATCAAAATCGTTCTTGTTGGGAGAGGCTCTGTACGCCAACAGCGCGGTCGCCTCGTCGCCCGCACACCCAGCCCCCCGCGCGGCGGTCTCCGAACAGACCCGGTTCAGGCTCGTCCTCTCGGTCCTGATCGTCGCGACACCCCTGATCCTCGCGGTCGCGATCAGTGTGGGCGCGGTCCGGCTTCCGCTGCGTGAGGTCTGGTCGAGCGTCGTCGCCCACGTCGTCGGGCCCGCCTTCGGTGTGGACAGCCGGCCCGGAGCCGACGACGAGATCATCTGGCAGGTTCGCACCCCGCGGGTCCTGCTCGCCTTCGTCGTCGGTGCGGGACTCGCGGTCGCCGGCGCCACGCTGCAGGTGGTCGTGCGCAACCCGCTGGCCGACCCCTACGTCCTCGGCGTCTCGTCGGGGGCGTCCCTCGGTGCCGCCGCGGTGCTCACGCTCGCCGGCGCCGGCGGATCCGGTGCCGCCGGCTGGCTGTCCACATTGGGCGTGTCCGGCGCCGCCTTCGCCGGCGCCGTCCTCACCCTGGGCGCGGTGCTCGTGCTGGGCCGGCGGGCGGGGCGTGTCGAACCGACCCGACTTCTGCTGGCCGGCGTCGCTCTCGGGTACCTGCTGCAGGCCGCGACCAGCTTCCTACAGCTGCGCGTGTCCAGTAATCAGCTCGCGCACCTCCTGTTCTGGCTGCTCGGGATGGTGTCCGGCGCCGACTGGCACAAGCTGGGCCCGCCCGCCGCCATCGTCACGGTGTGCACCTGCTGGCTCATCCTGCGCGGACGGACCCTCAACGCGCTGCTCCTCGGCGACGACATGGCCGCCTCCGCCGGGGTCGCGGTCAGCGCGCTGCGCACCGAGCTGCTCGTCATCGCCGCGCTGCTCACCGGAACCGTCATCGCGGTCGCCGGCGGGGTGCAGTTCGTCGGCCTGATCGCCCCGCACTGTGTCCGCCTGCTGGTGGGCGCCGACCACCGCCGACTGCTGCCGCTGACCGCCCTGCTCGGCGGCAACTTCCTCGTGCTGGCAGACCTCGCCGCGCGGACGGTGACCCAACCGCTCGAACTGCCGCTGACCATCGTCACCGCTGTCGCCGGCGTTCCGTTCTTCCTTGTCCTGCTGCGGCGCGGCAACCCCGGAGGCACCTCGTGACCGGACTGCGCATCGAACGCGTCGAGGTCCGTATCGACCGGGCCGCGATCGTGCGGGACCTGACCGTCGACTGCGCTCCCGGGACCTTCGTCGGGCTACTCGGACCGAACGGCAGCGGCAAGTCCACCGCGCTCAAGACCGTCTACCACGCCCTGCGACCGCATTCCGGAACGGTGCTGCTCGACGGCCGCGACCTGCACCGAGACCTGGGACCGCGGGCCGCCGCCCGACAGGTGGGCGCACTCGCGCAGGAACACGGTGGCGACGTCGCTCTGTCGGTGCGCGACGTGGTCAGCACCGGCCGCCTCCCGCACCAGAACGCCTGGAGCCCCACCTCCCCGGGCGACAAAAAGATCATCGACGAGGCGTTGCGCACCGTACGGATGGCCGAGAAGGCACAGCGACCGTTCACCTCGCTGTCCGGCGGGGAGAAGCAACGGGTCCTGCTGGCCCGGGCACTGGCCCAGCAGCCCCGCCTGCTCGTGCTCGACGAACCCACCAATCACCTCGACATCGGGTCGCGGCTCGACCTGCTCGACCTGATTCACTCGCTGGGGATCACCGTCCTCGCCGCACTGCACGACCTCGACCTCGCCGCCGCGTACTGCGACGTGGTCCACGTCATGGCCGATGGCCGGGTCGTCGCCGCGGGCACCCCCACCGAAGTCCTCACTCCCGACCTGCTGCGCACGGTCTTCGGGGTGCACGCCCACCGCGGAACCCATCCGCTCACCGGACGGCCGCACTTCGCGTTCACCTCGCTGACCGGTGGCCAACCGCCACCGCCCGCCACCCGGCAGCCGCTCGTCCAGCAGCCGCTGCCACCACCACGGGAGCCGTCCACCCCGCCAGCACCGGCACCTGACAGCGCGACCTTCTCCCTGGAAGGAACCATATGATCACCCGCCGCGCCCCGAGAACGGCGCTCGCGTTCGGTCTGGCCCTCCTGGCCACCGCCATGGCATCCACCGCCTGTGGCGACTCCTCCGCGCCGTCCTCGACGCCGGCTGGACAGCAGCCCGGTGCCGTCGGCAGCCAGGCCGGCTATCCGGTCAGCGTGAACAACTGCGGACGCACCCTGCGGTTCGACCGGGCGCCCACCAGGGTCATCTCCGGGTGGCCCACCAACACCGATCTTCTCGCGGCGCTCGGACTCGGGGAGAAGATCGTGGGCCAGTACAACACCAGCAACGGCAGCCCCGAGCCCGCCTACGCCGCGGCTGTCACCGCCATCCCCGTCCTCAGCGAGAGCGCGCCGACACGGGAACAACTCCTCGCCGCGCGTCCCGACCTGATCTGGGCGGACGGCTCGTACCTCTTCGACGGCCAGCAGCTGCCCACCCTCGACGACCTCACCGCCCGAGGAACCCCGGTCCTGATCCTCAGCGGCTTCTGCACCGACGACGCGACCAGGGCGAAGGTCACCGACGTCACCACCGACCTGAACACCCTGGGCCGCATCTTCGGCGTGGAGGAGAAGGCGGCCCAGCTGAGCTCCGACATCGACACCCGCCTCGCCGCGGTGACGGCGAAAGTCGACGGCCAGCCACCCGTACCCGTCGCGATGATCAGCACCTACAACGGCTCGATCTACACCTACGACGGCGTCTACACCGACATCGCCCGGCGCGCCGGTGCCCGCAACATCTACGCCGGTGCACTCCCCGCGGGCCAGTACTACGGCGAGCTGTCGAAGGAAACCATCATCAAGGACGACCCGGCCACACTCGTGTACCTGCTCAGCGGCGGCGAGAGCCAGACCGACGCCCGGACCTTCCTCGCCAGGACACTGCCTACGGTCACCGCCGTCCGCACCAGCACCATCGTCTTTCTCCCGCAGTGGAACTCGACGAACCTCGCCGGCGTCCAAGGCGTCGAAGCCCTGGCCGCGGCCCTGCACCCATGACCACACCCCCCAGCCCGGAGCAGCCGGCGACCGCCCTCGACGCCGACCAGGTTCTCGCCGACCAGGCCCTCGACCGATCCGGGTATCGGCGCTTCCTGACCGCACGGGCGGTCTCCTGGGCCGGATCGGCCGTCAGCCTCGTCGCGCTGCCGCTGCTGATCTACCAACGCAGCGGCAGCGCCGCCCTCACCGGGCTGCTGACCGCCTTCGAAGCCGTCCCCTACCTGCTGCTCGGGCTACCCGCCGGAGCATGGGCCGACCGCCTCGATCCCCGCCGCGTGCTTGTCGCATCGAACCTGGCCAGCTGCCTTCTCCTAGCCAGCATCCCGCTGACAGACGCGATCGACGTACTCACCACCACGCAGCTGCTGATCGTCGCGGCGGGCAACGCCGCAGCTCTGACCTTCTCCGACGCGGCCGGCTTCCGAGCGCTGGCCGCGCTGGTCCCCCCTGGCGCGATGGGGCAGGCCACCGGACGGATGAGCTCCGTCAGCACGGTGATCGCCCTCGCCGGGCCCGCGGCGGGCGGCCTGCTCGCCGCCACCGTCGGCGCCGGCCCCGCCCTCTCCGTCGACGCCGCCAGTTTCGCCGCCTCCGCACTGCTGATGGCCCGGCTTCCCCCGCCCTCACCGACAGTGCGGCCAGTCCGGCGGTCGCTGCGCGCCGACATCGGCGAAGGCCTGCGGTGGGTGTGGGAGCACCGGCTCGTCCGCACCCTGACACTTATCGGCCTCGGTAACAGCCTGACCGCGGGCTTCATCACCGGCCTGATCGTCGTCGTCGCGGTCCGCCGGCTCGGGCTCCCCGACGACGACGGGCGGATCGGACTGCTCTACGCCGCCGCTGGCGCCGGCAGCCTGACAGGCAGCCTGCTGATCGCGCCGCTGCAGCGGCGCTTTCCGGTCGGCTGGCTGACCCTCGGTGGCCTGGCCGCCGGCCTGGTCTTCCTCGGCTGCTGGGCGGTGAGTACCACTCTGATCCCGGGCGCGCTGGCACTGCTCGCCTGGCAGGCGGCCAACACCACCGTCAGCCTCAACGGCATCGTCGTACGCCAGACCATCGCACCCATCGAGCTCCAGGCAAGGGTCAACACCACCGCCAGGATCATCGCCTGGGGCGGCCAGCCCATCGGCGCAGCGGCCGGCGGGCTCACCGCCCAACACACCGGACTCGGCCACGCCCTCACCCTCGCCGGAAGCGGACTCGCGATCTCTCTCGCGGCGGGCTCATTCACCCGGCTGCGGGCCCCGCACCGCCTGGCCGCCCTTGCCGTCGCGGCAACGGCCAGTCGCACACTGGTGTCCACAGGACAGGCGGGAACCTCGCATTCAGCGAAACCAGGGCTCGCGAAACCCTGAACGCCGAGCCCTGTCAGACGGCGCGAACGATCTCGCCGAGCGCAGCTGACGGACGCCGGTGGGGGCCATCGTCGACGCGCATTTTAACGGGCGGTGGGTAGCTGGACCGTATCCGTCCAGCTACCCACCGCCCCTGTCATGGTTCCGAGACTCCGTTGCCTTCACCGCTGGGAATGTCGGTATCGGCTCCATTATCGAGGCGGGCGTGGGTGTCGGTTCGGAGTTGCGTGACGATGTTGCGAGCGGTAGGCGCGCCGACGTGGAGGTGTTTGCGGAGTGTTTCAGCAGAGATCGGGCGGTGGTGGGTCTCCCAATGGAGTGCGTCCTCGGCGCGTGCACGGTGCAGCAGGTCCTGTTCGGAGGCTCTCCTGCGGTGTCCGCGAGACGACGGCTGGTCCATTTTCTGCTGGTGTGGAATGCATGGCGACGCCAGATCGCGCTGGTCGGTGGTGGGTAGTTTCTTTCCGGTGTGGAAACCTGGGCCAAGGTTCGTCGGAAATGACGTCTGTGTGGTGCCGGTGCCGGTGCCGGTGCCTTGCATTGCTTGGATGAGTTTTGGTCCGACTTCTGCCCATCCGATAAGGAGGAGCGGGCCGACTGCGTCGAAGGCAGCTTTGCCGTACTGGCGTGTGATCAGTGGTTCGGCGATGTTCAGCGCCAAGGTGACGATGCTGGCGAAGATGAGCAGGCGTCGTGCGGATCGTTGTACGTCGGCGGGTCCGCCGTGCAGGGCGAGGTGGCGGGTGCCGAGGAGGAGTCCGACGACAGAGAGATCGACGGCGGGTGCGACGAGGGGGGCGACCCAGAGGGAGACGCCGAGTCGGAGTCCGAGCGCGAAGATGTTGCCGAAGCTGAACAGGAACGTCAGTCCGACGACCGTCACGATCACAGTTGTAACGATCTTCACGGGAGTGGCGGCGGATCCCCCGCTTCGGGGGGAAATCGGCGTCGATGCGGCGGCTTCTGCCGCGTCGGCGCTCATCAGAGATCACGCACGGCCGTGTTCGGCCGCCAGGCCGCGGGGGATCTCTCGGGTGGCGCTGCCTGGTTCGCACTGCCTGCTGCCGTAGTCGTTGCCACACATGGGTGCAGCGAAGTCTCGGCAGCGGCACCGCCGGCCCTCTCGGGGGCGGCGGATGTGTGGCAGTGCGTGTGGCAACGCGGGCCGCCAGAGGGGTACTCCAGCAGCCAGAAGTGCACGTCAGGGTACGTGTGCGGACATTCCTGGACGGTATGGACCGGCCTGAAAAGCGGAAGGTCGGCGGTTCGACCCCGCCCCTGCCCACCGCATCTGACCAGGCCTTTTGTCTCCATGTTGAGATCAATTAGAGCTACTTGAAGATTATTCTGTAGCAACGGG
>NZ_CEVIVD010000052.1:0-3824 GCF_982290655.1 Protofrankia sp. CiP1_Cm_nod3 | reverse complement strand
CGCCCGGGCAGGGAGGGGAACGCCATGGTTGTGGAAACGTCCACGTGTCCGCCGCCAGGGCCATCCAGTGGAACACGCGGAGGCCGCAAACCTTGCGGCTGGCGGCGTACAGTCAGCGCCATGAAGCGGATGGTCCAGATTCCCTACGAGCTGGAGCAGGAGGAGGGCGGCACCTGGGCGGCCCATGCGTCGTTCCCCAGCGGTGGCGCGCACGGGCTCGGTGACACTCCCGAGGACGCTGTAGCGGATCTCTACGAGGCCGTCAGGCTGGTCATCGAGGAGTTCGGTGTCCCACCGGTCCTGACGATCGTGCAGGACGTCGCCTGATGCCTCCTCTTCCCGTGCTGCCTGGCGGGGATGTGGTCAAGGTCCCTGAGAAGCTCGGCTTCGAGGTGGTTCGTATCAAGGGAAGCCATCACATGATGCGGAACACCGAGGGTCGTTTCACGGTCGTACCTGTTCATCCGGGTCGTGACATCCCGGTCGGGACACTGCGTCGGATCGTTCGTGACACGGGGCTGTCGATCGAGGAGTTCGTCGCCGCTCTTTGACTCACGGCCCGTTAGCCGGAGGTGTAGCGGCGGGTGTAGCAATGTCGACGACCAAACAGGTACTTCGGCGGCGCTCCACGGACGGAAATGCACGGCTACGGACACTGGCGACACGGTCGATTCGGCCTGAAAAGCGGAAGGTCGGCGGTTCGACCCCGCTCCTGTCCACCACCCCCGACCTGCGGTTTCACTCCAAGAGTGAGATCTTTTTAAGATCATCATGCAGCAACGGGTGTAGCGACGAAAACTCGAGGCGATGGCGCGGCGACCGTCCTTCGGCTGCGGAGGTAGTAGCGGCTGTACGTAGGCCCACTCCGCGTCGGACATATCGGAGGGATAGCGCGGAGATCGGCCCATGTCCCGACCGTGGCCACCCCGGCCGCCCACCCAGCACCCACAACCGCAGACCAGCACCCCGCCACGACGTCGGGAAAACCGTCAAACGGGACCGGACCATCACCGCCCACCAGCAGCGAAAAGGCTAAAGATCAAGCTGAGCCGGAAGAGGATCTTGCGCTGCTCGGCAGCTGAAAGGGCGCGGAAGGGCAGCCGGGGACTGCCGCGTCTGCCGCGCCGGCACCCGAACCAGCTCGTGGGGAGCCTCCGCCGACCGCTCCACCAACCCCCTACGCGCCGCGCATACGCCCAGCTCCCCGGCGCGGAAGCCGCGTCCACGCCGCCACCGGAAAGGTGTGAAACGGATAATTCAGGACAATTTATCAGCGTTCCACAACTTCCTCGCTTCAGATCGGCGCAAGGGACCACAAGTTCCGCGTAGAAGCGGTCTATAGTCGCCGATAGCTCCGCATCTGCGGGTCTTGTGCAGCGTCGCACACCCTGCGTTACACGCGCAGAAGTTGTCACCCCCGGTGCGGACGGGCGCATCTGCTCGCATCGCGCACCCCTGACGCGAAGGTTGACGTGAGATCACATCTGTCCGTGCGTACGCGCACAGCGGGAACAGCACTGGTCCTGGGCGCCGCGCTGGCGGTGGCCTTCCCGGCCACGGCACACGCCAACACCGTGGGCGTCACGGTGAAGTCACCCGGGGCCACCAGCGGTCCTGCAAACCCTAACTCCGAGATCTCAACCCACGCGGACTGTAGTAGCGGCCTGATCTCCGGCGGTGGGATCAACCAGGCCACCGGCACCGGCAACGGCAACCATGTGATGGGCACCTCACCCAGTCCCGACGGCACCACCGAATACACCGGTTCCACCGGGGTTGTCGGCACCGACGTGACGCACTGGCTCGGGATCGGCGGAAGCGGCGGCCAGGCCGACAGTTCCTTCTCCACCACCCCCTTCGCGGTGTGCTTCACCAGCAACCTGATCAACCACACCCAGGTGGTCATGAACAAGACCAACGCACCCACCAGCGGGTCGACGGTGGGCCTGGTCACCGCGACCTATCCGGCGAACACGGTCCTGCTCGGCGGCGGGGCGCGCGCCACCCCGGCCAGTGTCGGCAACTTCAAGCCGATCGCCAGCTTCCCCACCTTCAACAACTCCGCACATGACTACGGCCAGAAAGCCGCGGCCGACGGCGAGACCAACCCGAACGCCTGGACCGCCGTCGGGTGGGCCAACGGCACCAACAGCACCAACGAGACCTACGCCTACGCGGTCTGCAGCGGAAACAACATCAACATCAGCGGCGTCACCGTCAAAGTCCACTTCAGCGAGGCGAGCGGCCCGACCACGGGGAGCACAGGCCAGAAGACGACAGTCAACTGCCCCAGCGGGGACGGGAAATTGATCAGCGGGGGCGCCGCCATCAGCGGAGGCAGCGTGACCACGACCGACTTCACCGGACCGGGCTCAGGCGGCGACCACCTCAACGGAAGTTTCCCCAGCGACTCGAGCGGCAACCCGGTCAGTGACGGAACCACCACGGCGGCGTACTGGACAGCCTTCACCCATACCGGGGGCACAAGCTCGCCGAACACCTACTCCGACGTCTGGGCGCTGTGCGCCAACGACGGCGTCTGAAGACACCTGTAACCCCGGTCCGCGGGCGGGCGCGGCACCGAGCATGGCCCGCCCGACGTTTCGTCACGTGACGAAACGCGGTTTCTGCAACACCCATAGCGGACAGGTGGTCCCGGTGCCGCGCGCCGGGACCACGAAACTGTACGGGTATACGGACGACGTGGTGAAGAAGATCGTGGGCAGGAAGCGCGGGGGCCCGCGGTGCTGGGCGACCCCACGATTCTGCGTGGACTGTGGAACGGACCTTCGGCCGGTTGATTTCCTATCGCCGCCGCGCGACTACAGAAACCCTGTCCACCGCTCCAAAGCAATGATCCACATTGTGGTGATCAATATCATGGCCCGCCGCCTTGCCGGCACATCAACCCCGACCTGGCAAGAAGCAGTTCGGGACCCTGGAACCCTCGTTCCGGGGAGCATAGCCAAGAGGGTGTCCGGTCTTGGGATTTTTGTTTGGTTCACGAATACGCTGCCAGAGGAGGCTGATCATCATACGCAATCGTCGTGTCTTTGCATGGTCTGTTTCGGTGCTAGGCGTTGTGCTGAGTATGCTGCTGGCCGGTTCCGCGGCAGCGGTGTCCTCGTCGAGCGCCTCTCCGAAAAAATCCTGTGGGAGCTCAGGCGTCCTCGACAAGAAGACATGCACCTACAGCACGGTCGGGTCAGACACCTTCACCGTGCCCAACGGCGCAAAATGGGTCGAGATCACGGTGGTCGGCGCCCAGGGCGGGCATTACTTTATTGCCGGGGACGCCAGTCATGGCGGCTCGCCGGTGGGTGATATCACCGGCCGTCCGGGTGGGGGCGGCAGCCAGGCGTACGGCGTGATAGCGGATCTGTCCGCAGGTCAGGTTCTGCAGGTCGATGTTGCCGGCAAGGGTACTGACGGCACGGCGGCGAGCCGGTCTGGCGGGAAGAACAACGGACCATCCGGAGGACAGGGCGCCGTGGGGGGCTTCGGCGGCTCCAACGGTGGTGTGGCAGGCGGTAAGGGGGACGCCGCCGGGGCTGATGGCGGGACCGCGAGCCTCAACGGTGGCAACGGCGCCGGTGGCGGCGGTTCCTCGGATGTACGGATCGCGGCTGGTGGCTGCGCGACGTTGACGTGCGGTCTGGCGGACCGGGTGCTGGTCGGTGCGGGCGGCGGCGGAGGCGGCGGCACTGGCGGCCAGGGCTACGCGCTGGGCGGTGCCGGCGGCGCCGGTGGCAGTACTGCCGGCGCGGCTGGTGGTGCCGTCGTCGATGGTGGCCACCCGGGGACTCCTGGGGGCGGTGGAACCC